>NZ_JBNNWO010000011.1:0-269357 GCF_050281105.1 Methylobacterium sp. NPDC080182 | reverse complement strand
GCGAGCTCGATCTCCTTGGCGACCGTCACACCGTCCTTGGTGATGCGCGGGGCGCCGAAGCTCTTCTCGATCACGACGTTGCGGCCCTTCGGGCCGAGCGTCACCTTCACCGCGTCGGCGAGGATGTCGACGCCGCGCAGCATCTTATCGCGGGCGTCGGCGGAGAAACGAACGTCTTTCGCTGCCATTGTGTGCCTCTTAGCTGGTTGTTGAACCCCAAGGCCGGGACGGCCTCAAAGGGCGATGGCGGGTGACCCGATCAGGCGGCGACGACGCCCATGATGTCGGATTCCTTCATGATCAGGAGGTCCTGACCGTCGATCTTGACCTCGGTGCCGGACCACTTGCCGAACAGGACGCGGTCGCCAGCCTTCACGTCGAGCGCGTTGACGCGGCCGGCCTCGTCGCGGGCGCCGGGACCGACGGCGACGACCTCGCCCTCCTGCGGCTTCTCCTTGGCGGTGTCCGGGATGATGATGCCGCCCTTGGTCTTCTCTTCGCCTTCGATGCGACGGACGACCACGCGGTCGTGCAGCGGACGGAACTTCATGAGCTGCCCTCTTGCTTCAGGTCTTGAGTTGGCGTTGATGCGGCCGGCGGGACCGCTCGCAAACTCGACTGTTAGCACTCTGTCTCGGCGAGTGCCAAAGACGGCCGCGAGATAGGCGCGGGCGGGTTCCGAGTCAAGGCTGTCGCACCCCCGCGCGACGGTGCGATGACGCGCCGGCGGCCCCGTTCCCCCTCATGGATAACGCGCTCTCATGTTGAGCCTGCACGGACCCGAAGGCCCGGTGGCGCTGCGACCCGGCGGCCCGATCGCGCGCGACACCGTGTGGCTCGACCTGAACGACCCCACGCCGGAAGAGGCCGCGGCGGTCGAGGCCGCGACCGGCCTGCGGGTGCCGTCGCGGGCGGCGCTCTCGGAGGTCGAGACGTCGAGTCGCCTGCGCCGCGTGAAGGGCGGCCTCTCGCTCTCCACCCCGATGATCACGTTCGAGCAGAGCGCGTCGCAGCTGAAGCCGCTGGGCTTCCTGCTGACCAAGGATCACCTCGTCACGATTCGCTTCCACGACCTGCGCGCCTTCGAGGCGTCCGCGAAGCGTGTCGCCGACGGCGACGGCAGCACGACGCCGAGCGAGATCTTCCTCGTCGTGCTGGAGGAACTGGTCGACAGCCTCGCCGACGCCCTCGAGGATATGGGCTCCGAGCTCGACACGCTCTCGACCCGCATCTTCGACTTCGACGTCCGCGGTGCCGAGCGGCGGCGCCTGGAGAGCCCGCCGCCCCGGCGCCGCGACCTCGCCCTGCGCCGGATCCTGCGCGGCATCAGCAACCGCGGGAAGGTTCTGGGCAAGATCCGGTCGAGCCTGCTCGGGCTCGAACGGATCATCCCGTTCGTCGCCGCGGCCTGCGACAGCCTCGGCCTGCCGGAGGATGCGCGCTTCGAGACGATCAAGCGGGACATCGAATCCCTCGACGAGTTCGAGACGCGGCTCGCCGAGAACGTGCAGTTCCTGCTCGACGCGGCCCTCGGCCTGATCACCATCGAGCAGAACAACGTCTTCCGCGTCCTCACCGTCGTCTCTGTGGTCGGCGTCCCGCCGACGCTGATCGCGTCGATCTACGGCATGAATTTCAAGCACATGCCCGAGCTGGATTGGGCGCTCGGATATCCCTACGCGCTCGGCCTGATCCTCATCAGCGCGGTCGCGCCGATCGTATACTTTCGCATGCGCGGTTGGTTCTAATATTCGCAAGTATGCTTCGGCCCCGCCTGAGTTTATATTTGAATGCAATCTCGACGATGGCGTTGGTCGGGTTACGGACGCACAGAGGGCGCGGCGCTCCAAGCATTCGATTTCCGTCAGGCAACTCTTAAACTGGACGAATGCCAGAATAAGGGATTCATTAACGCTGTGAGGCTACACCCCACGCCGGGGGAACGCGAGCAGCACCATGTTCAATCGCACTGTTTTCAATGAAGCCCAGGCCAAGATCGACGCGCTCGACCGCTCGCTGGCGATCATCGAGTTCTCGATGGACGGAACGGTCCTTCACGCGAACGAGAACTTCCTGCGATTGATGAAATACGGCCTCAGCGACGTCCGGAACCGCCATCACCGCATCTTCGTGGACAAGAGCTACGCCGAGTCCGCCGATTACGCGGCGTTCTGGAGCAAGCTGAAGGACGGCCAGTACGTCACGGGCGAGTTCCTGCGCCTCGACAAGGAGGGCGACTCGGTCTGGCTCGAGGCGACGTACAATCCTGTCCTCGACGCGCGCGGCAAGCCGATCAAGGTCGTTAAGTTCGCCGCGGACATCTCGGCGAAGAAGAAGGAGATCAACCGGCTCCTGACGATGATCGACAACGTTCCCGTGGCGGTCATGACGGCCGATCTGAAGGACAACTTCAAGATCGACTACATGAACGCCACGTCGCGCAAGACCCTCGGCACGATCGACCAGCACCTGCCGGTGAAGGTCGACGACATGCTCGGCCGCTCGTTCGACATCTTCCACAAGAACCCCAGCCACCAGCGCACGATGCTGGCCGACGCGAGCCGGCTGCCGCACAGCACCAAGATCAAGGTCGGGCCCGAGACCCTCAACCTGCGGGTCACGGCCGTGAACGACGAGAAGGGGCAGTACCTCGGCCCGATGCTGACCTGGGCGGTCGTCACCGCGCAGGTGAACATGGAGACCGACGTCAAGCGGGTCGTCGAGGCGGTCGGCTCCGCCATCCAGGAGATGCAGAGCTCGGCCGTGGGCCTGATGCAGTCGGCCGAATCCGCGCGCCACAAGGCGTCGTCGGTCGCGTCGAACTCCGAGCAGATGAACGGCGCGATCCAGGAGATCTCCGGCCAGGTCGGGCGGGTCTCGGAGCGCGCGCAGCAGATCGCCGCCCAGGCGGGGACCACCGACGCGACCATGCGCCAGCTCGCCGAGAACGCCCGCAAGGTCGACGCGGTGGTGGGCATGATCAAGTCGATCGCCGACCAGACCAATTTGCTCGCCCTGAATGCCACCATCGAGGCGGCCCGCGCGGGCGCCGCCGGGCGCGGCTTCGCGGTGGTGGCCTCCGAGGTGAAGGCGCTCGCCGAGCAGACCGCCAAGGCGACCGGCGAGATCACGCAGCAGGTCTCGGCGATCCAGAGCGCGACCGGCGACGCGGTCGGCGCCATCGAGATGATCACGGCCGCGGTGGACGAACTGTCCAAGCTCACCCTGGCGATGGCGAGCGCCGTCGAGGAGCAGGCGGTCTCGACCCACGAGATGGCGGGCAATATCGGCGGCGTCTCCGAGGCCGCCAACGCCACCGGTCAGCTCGCCCAGGCGGTCCAGGGCATCGCCGAGAGCCTCGCCGGCCACTCGACGAGCCTGTCGGAGAGCGTGATCCGGTTCATGAAGACGGCCTGACCGGGCGACTCAGTCCCGGGCGAGCTGCGCCCGGCCGATGGCGAAGACCCGCCCGTCCCCGAGGAGATGGGCGGTGAAGCCGTCGGGGAACAGGCTCTCGATCGCCCGGTCGCGGACGTTCAGGCCGCCGGCGTAGGCGCCGAAGGCCGGCATGACGAGGCGGGTGCCGTCCGTGACGAAGCAGCGGCGGCGCACCGCCCGCCCGCGCATCGCCACCTTCCCGCAGGGATGGAGATGGCCGGCGATCTCGCCGGGCAGGGGCTCCGGGCTCGGCTCGTGGCGCAGGACGAGGCCGCCGAGCGTCAGCGCGTCCGCGTAGCGGCCGCCGACGCCCTCGTTCACGGCCGCGTCGTGGTTGCCGGCGATCCAGACCCAGTCCCGCCCCTCCTGCAAGGCCGCCACCAGGGCGCGGTCGCCCGGCTCCATGCGCTCGGGACCGCGGGCGTCGTGGAAGGAATCGCCCAGCGCCACCACCCGGGCCGGATCGTGCCGCACCACCGCCTCGTGCAGGCAGGCGAGCGTCTCCCGGGTGTCGTAGGGCGGCAGGAACTGGCCGGAGCGGGCCGCGTAGGACGAGCCCTTCTCCAGGTGGAGATCGGACACGATCAGCGTCCGGTGCTCCGGCAGCCAGAGGCCGCCGCAGAGGTCGAGCACCAGCGTCTCGCCCGCGAGCTGCAGGGTGGGGTGCTTGGGAGTCTTCTCGAGTCTCAGGCCGGCCGCCAAGATCGCATCCTCGGTGTCGTCGGGGGAGGGCGGATCGACGGTCAGGACAGAGCCTCTTGGAGAAGCTCCGCCTCGGCCTCGGCCAGGATCTCGTCGGCGCCCTCGCCGTAGACCCGCTCGCGCCCGATCTCGAGCATCACGGACACGGAGAGCGGCGAGACCCGGTCGAGAGACCTGTGGATGATTCGCCCCTGGATGCGCTCTAGCATCATGCCGAGGCGCCTCACGTCGAGGAGTCCGGTTGCCGCATCCTGCCGCGCGGCCCGCAGCAGCAGGTGGTCGGGCTGGTGCTTGCGCAGCACGTCGTAGATCAGGTCGGTCGAGATCGTGACCTGCCGGCCGGACTTCTTCTGTCCCGGGTGATGGCGCTCGATCAGGCCGGCGATCACCGCGCATTGCCGGAAGGTGCGCTTCATCATCGCGGATTCGTCGAGCCACGCCTCCAGGTCGTCGCCCAGCATGTCGACGGCGAAGAGGTCGCCGATGAAGTCCGGATCGATCGCGGCGCGCTCCGAGACGTCGCGGGTCGACCAGATGGCGATGCCGTAATCGTTGGCCGCGAAGCCGAGCGGGCGCAGGCCGGAACGCTCCAGCCGCCGGGTCAGCAGCATGCCGAGGGTCTGGTGGGCGAGGCGGCCCTCGAACGGGAAGGCCGTGAGGTAGTAGCGCTTGCCGCGCGGAAAGGTCTCCACCAGCAGGTCGCGCTCGCCCGGCAGGACCGAGCGGCGGCGCTGCTGCAGCAGGTAGGCGCCGATCTGCTCGGGCAGACGGTCCCACTCGAACGGGTCGGCGATCAGCGCCCGGACCCGGGCGGCCAGGAAGGTCGAGAGCGGGAACTTCGCGCCCGCGTAGGACGGGATCGCCGGGTCGGTGCCGGCCGGCGCGCGGGTGACGAGGCACTCGTCCTCGGCGAGCCCCTCGAAGCGCAGGGTCTCGCCCGCGAACAGGAAGGTGTCGCCCACCGTCAGCGTCTCGGCGAACTCGTCCTCGATCTCGCCGAGCACCCGCCCGGTCTTCGGCAGCACCGTGCCGGGCTTGCCGCGCAGGGTCCGGCCGAGGCGGACCTTCACCCGGGCCGCCTCCACGATGGTGCCGACATTCATCCGGTAGGCCTGGGCGGTGCGGGCGTCGCGCACGCGCCAGAGCCCGTCCGCACCGCGCAGGATCTTGGCGAAGCGCTCGTAGGCGCGCAGCGCGTAGCCGCCGGTGGCGACGTAGTCGACCACCTGCTCGAACGATTCCCAGGTCAGCCCGGCGTAGGGCGCGGCCGAGACGATCTCGTCGTAGAGGTCGAGCGGATCGAAGGCGTCGGCGCAGGCCATGCCGAGGACGTGCTGGGCGAGGACGTCGAGGGCGCCCTGGCGGGCGTCCGGCGTGTCCTGGGCGGCCTCCTCGACGGCGTCCAGCGCCGCCTGGCACTCCAGCATCTCGAAGCGGTTGCCCGGGACGAGGTAGGCCTTCGAGGGCTCGTCCATGCGGTGGTTGGCCCGGCCGATCCGCTGCATGATGCGGCTCGCCCCCTTCGGCGCGCCGACATTGACCACGAGGTCGACGTCGCCCCAGTCGATGCCGAGGTCGAGGGTCGCGGTGCAGACGATCGCCCGGAGCTGGCCCGCCGCCATCGCGGCCTCGACCCGGCGACGCTGCTGGGCGTCGAGCGAGCCGTGGTGGATCGCGATCGGCAGGGCGTCGTCGTTGAGCCGCCACAGCTCCTGAAACGTGTACTCGGCCTGGAGGCGGGTGTTCACGAAGACCAGCGTGGTCCGGTGCTCCCGGATGAGGTCGTAGATCGCCGGCATCGAGTGCCACGCGGTGTGGCCGGAGATCGGCAGCGCCCGGCCGAGATCGAGCATGCGCAGGTCCGCCTTCGCGCCGCCGGCGACGGTGACGAGATCGGCCATGGGCGGCGCGACGGGCTCCCCGTCCCGTCCGGGAGAGGGCCGGGGTGGGGGAGGAGACGCGTCAGGATCGGCCGCGCCATCCCCGCGCGCGGCGGGAGGAGGGGGAAGCGGCCCCTGCGGCACCAGGTACTTCCGCAGCTCGTCCGGCTCCCGCACCGTGGCGGAGAGTCCGATCGCCGCGAGGCCGGGGCTCAGCCGGTGCAACCGCGCCAGCGCCAGGGACAGCAGGTCGCCGCGCTTCGAGGTCACCAGCGCGTGCAGCTCGTCGAGCACCACGCAGCGCAATCCGGAGAAGAATTCCGCCGCCTCGCGATGGGCGATCAGCAGCGCCAGCTGCTCAGGCGTGGTCAGCAGGATGTCCGGCGGCCGGCTGATCTGGCGGGTGCGCTTGTGGGCGGGGGTGTCGCCGGTGCGGGTCTCGACGCGCACCGGCAGCGCCATCTCGGCGATCGGCGCGTCGAGGTTGCGGGCGATGTCGACCGCGAGCGCCTTCAGGGGCGAGACGTAGAGGGTGTGGAGGCCCGCCGCCTTCCGCTGGGGGCCACGCGCGGCGAGGGCCACGAGGCTCGGCAGGAAGCCGGCCAGCGTCTTGCCTGCCCCGGTCGGCGCCACCAGCAGGGCAGAGCGGCCGGCGCCGGCGATCCGCAGGAGATCGAGCTGGTGCGATCGGGGCGCCCAGCCGCGCCCGGCGAACCAGGCGCGGAACCGCTCCGGCAGGATCTCGGACGGGTCGCTCAGGCGAGCGCCATCAGGAAGCGGTCGATCAGCTCCAGCGCCCGCTCGCTCATCGGGCTCGGGTAGCGGGCGAAGACGTGGCAGCCGCCGGGATAGATCGCCGTGTGGCCGCCATTGCCCGCCGCCGCCCAGCGCGCCGACATGTACAGCGTGTCGTCGAGGAGTGGGTCGGCGGTGCCGATGGTGAACAGGGCCGGCGGCAGACCCTTCAGGTCGGCGTAGATCGGCGACACGTCCGGCCGGCGCCGGTCGATGCCCTCGCGGACGTAGCCGTCGGCGAACTTGGTCAGGTCGCGGGTGTTCACGACCAGCCGCTCCTCGCCCCAGTTCCGCACCGACGGTGTGAGACCGAGATCGAAGAAGCCGGCGTTGAGGTTGGCGCCCCGGAAGGCCCGCGGCAGGTTGTGCTTGTCGCGCAGCCGTAGCAGCACCATCACGGCGAGGTGCGCCCCCACCGACTCGCCGCCGATGGTCAGCGCGTGGATGCCGAGTTCGGTCTTGCCCGGACCGGCCAGCCACAGGGCCGCGGCCTCGCAGTCGAGCAGCGCCGCCGGATAGGGGTGCTCGGGGGCGAGGCGGTACTCGACCGACAGGGCGACGAAGCCGCAGGTGTCGGCGATGCGCTCCAGCCAGGGATCCTGCTCGTCCGCGGAGCCCCAGACCCAGCCGCCGCGGTGGATGTGCAGGTAGGCGCCGCGCAGCTTCGTGCCGGGCTTGGGCCGGACGACGCGGAGCTTGAGCGGGCCGCCGGGCCCGTCGATCGTCAGCCACTCGGCCCGGGCGCTATGCGGCATGGCGGGCGCCGCCTTGGTGCCCAGACGGCGCCGCTCGCGCACCTCGGCGATCGGCAGCGACCAGGGATCGGGCAGCGCGGCGTGCGCCGCGACGATCTCGGCATTGAGCCGGAGCGTCTCGGGATCGATCGTCGCCGGGTCGAACAGGGCGTGGTCGATCATCGTGCGTATGGTCCCGTCGGCACTCAGAGCCTCTCACACCAATTCCCGATTCCCGGGAGTTCTCCCTTTGGCCGAGGCCGCGCCGCGAGAGTCCCGCGGCGTAGTCCACCCCGTCCGGCATCTTGGCGCGCGCGACGCCGCTTGCCATCTGCACGGCGCGCGAGAAACCCGCCAACGCCTGATCCGCGCTCGAGTTTCGACGCGGTGTGGTGTGCCGGTCACGGTTCCGCCCGCTTCGTCGCCGATCCGAGGGCCTTGAGGCTTCACGAGGACGCAATGCTCGTCGATCACGACCGGCGCCGGCAAGGCTATCAGCAGGGCGCCCCGCCGAACGCCCCCTACGGCGCGGACAGCTACCGGTCGCGCCCCTCCGCCCTGCGGCGGTTCCTCGGCGGCTCGCCGGCCGGCGTGTTCCTGCGGCTCCTGTTCTTGTCGGTGCTGGTCGGCGCCTTCATGTCGATGCTCGGCCTGACGCCGGGGCGGCTGTTCTGGCACGTCTACGATTCGGCGCGGGCGCTGGTGGAGGTCGGGCTCGCCTCGCTCCACGATTTCGGCGGCTGGATCGTCGCCGGGGCGATCGTGGTCGTGCCGCTCTGGCTGATCGCGCGCCTGTTCGCCGTCTCCCGCTGACAGGGTCAGGGGCCGATCCGGCCCGGTCGCGCCCCGACGGCCCGGCGCGCCGGGGGGTTGGGCGGATCGGCCGCCCGCCATCGCAACCCGCCGATGCGATCAGCCCGCTTTGCGCGGAGGGCGCGGCTTCTTAGCGTGCGGCATGATGCACACTGTCGCCAGCTCGGCCCGCCCGACGAACCGCCGCGTCCTGACCCTGGCGCTGCCCATGACGATCGCCAACGTCACGACGCCGATGCTCGGCTTCGTCGGCGCGGCGGTGATCGGGCGGCTCGGCGACGCGGCGCTGCTCGGCGCCATCGCCCTCGGCGCGGTGATCTTCGACGCGATCTTCTGGTCGTTCGGGGCGCTCCGCATGGCGACCGCCGGCCTGACCGCGCAGGCGGTCGGCGGACGCGACGACGCCGAGGTCGACCGCATCCTGGCGCGGGCGCTGGCGGCGGGCGCCCTGATCGGGCTCGTCCTGGCAGCCCTGCAGGGCCCCCTCGCGCAGCTCGCCTTCGCGATCAGCGGGGCGAGCGCGGCGGTGATCGCCGGTCTCGCGACCTACTTCCACATCCGCATCCTGTCCGCGCCCTTCGTGCTGGCGAGCTACGGCGTGCTCGGCTCGGTCCTGGGGCGCGGGCGCACCGATCTCGGCCTGCTGCTGCAGATCGCCATCAACCTGACCAACGTCGCGCTGACGCTCATTCTGGTCCTGGGATTCGGCCTGGGCCTCGCCGGCGCGGCGCTGGCGACCCTCGGCGCCGAGGCGCTCGGGCTCGGCCTCGGGCTGATTCTCCTGGCGCGGCTCGGCTCCCGGCCCTTCCGGGTGCCGCTGCGCGACCTCCGCGACGCCGCGGCGCTCCGCCGGACGCTCAGCGTCAACGGCGACGTCATCCTGCGGACGCTCGCGCTGATCACCGGCATCGTGCTGTTCTCGGCGCTGGGCGCCCGGCAGGGCGACGTGGTCCTGGCCGCGAACTCGGTCCTGTGGAATCTCTTCCTGATCGGCGGTTTCTTCCTCGACGGCTTCGCCACGGCGGCCGAGACCCTGTGCGGCCAGGCCGTCGGCGCCCGGGACCGGGAGGCGTTCGACGCGGCCGCCACACTGAGCCTGCGCTGGTGCCTCGGCTTCGGCCTCGCGGTCAGTCTTGTGTCGCTGGCGGGCGGCCCGGCCTTCATCGATGCCGTGACCACGAACGGCCCGGTCCGCGAGGCGGCCCGGTCCTACCTCGTCCTCGCCGCCCTGGCGCCGCTCGCCGCCGCGGCGCCCTTCGCGTATGACGGGATCTATATCGGCGCGACCTGGACGCGGGCGATGCGCAACCTGATGGTGTGCGCGCTCGCCGCCTACTGCGCGATCCTCGCGCTCGTCGAGAGCCTGGGCTTCGGCAATACCGGGCTGTGGCTCGCCTTCGTGAGCTTCCTGGGCGCCCGGGGCGTCGGGCAGGCGATCGCCTTCCCGCGCCTCGCCCGGGACACGTTCCGGACGCCGGCCGCGGCCGCCCTCGAACCGGCGACCTAGGCGGCAGCCGCGCGCGACCTCGAGACGTGCTAGCGCGGATCCTTCCAAGTGGTGGGCTGGGCCGGCGGCACGGCGCGGGCCACGGAGCCGGTGGTCCGCGGTACGGCGGCCTCCGCCCGCCGCGGGTACGACCGGCGCGGGGCCGCGTAGCCGTAGCGGCGTCCCCGGCGGACGTGCCGGCGCCCGCGCTCCGACGAGTTCCCCACGAAGCCGCCGACCACTGCCCCCGCGACGGCGCCGATCGGGCCGCCGACCAGCGCCCCCGCGACCGCGCCGGAGCCGACGCCGAGGGTGGTCCGGCTCTGGGCCCGGGCCGCCTCAGGTGCCGCCAATGTCCCGAGCAAGGCGAGGGTGACCAAGACTTTGCGCATCGTAGAGATCCCGGACTTCGAGAATTGGTTTCGTCCGGCCTTTAAGCGGCGGAACATGACCAAACCGCGGCTTCGATCTGCGGAGAGACGGCGCGGTATCAAACCGCGCGGGGACTCACCCGCCCCGACCTTTAGGGTGTGGCGCGGCCGGGTTCGTGCTTTAGGGTGCAGCGCAACGACGGGAGGCCGCGCGACGGCCCAGGAGGGAGAAGCCGATGGCCACGACCACCGATCTGCGCCTGCGCCGCAGCGTGCTCTACATGCCCGGCTCGAACCAGCGGGCGCTCGACAAGGCCAAGTCCCTGCCGGTGGACAGCATCATCCTCGACCTCGAGGACGCCGTCGGCCCGGAGGAGAAGGAGCTCGCCCGCGATCAGGTCTGCGCCGCGGTGAAGAGCGGCGCCTACGGCAGCCGCGAGCTGGTCATCCGGGTCAACGCCCCGCAGACCCCGTGGGGCGAGGCGGATCTCCACGCCGCCATCGAGGCCGAGCCCGACGCGATCCTGATGCCGAAGGTCTCGTCCCCCGCCGTGCTGGAGAGCATCGCCGACCGGCTCGAATCCCTCGACGCGCCGGACGGCATCGCGATCTGGGCGATGATCGAGACCCCGGCCTCGATCCTCAATATCCAGGAGATCGCCCGGGCGAAGCGCGACCCGCGCAACCGGCTGACCTGCCTCGTGCTCGGCACCAACGACCTCGCCAAGGACACCTGGGCCAAGATCGTCCCCGGCCGCGTGCCGATGCTGCCCTGGATGATGATGGCGCTGGCCGCCGCGCGGGCGGAGGGGCTCGCGATCCTCGACGGCGTCTACAACGACATCGCCGACACAGAGGGCTGCCGCGACGAGTGCCGGCAGGCCCGGGACCTGGGCTTCGACGGCAAGACCCTGATCCACCCGACGCAGCTGGAGCCGGCCAACACGTCCTTCGCTCCGACCGAGGAGGAGGTGCGCCGGGCCAAGCTGGTGATCGAGGCGTTCGAGCGCCCGGAATACGCCAAGCGCGGCGCGATCAAGCTGGAGGGCCGGCTCTACGAGCGGCAGCATCTCGGCGTGAACCGGCGGGCGGTCACCTGGGCCGAGGCGATCAAGGCGAAGGGGTTCTGAGCGCGTCCGTCCTCGCCGGAGCGAAGCGATCCAGGGCAGCGCCGCGCCCGAGTCTGTCGCGGTCCCTGGGTCACTTCGCTACGCGCGTGATGACGGCACCGACGGCCCTGAATCGGCGGTCGTGTAGCGCGTCCGCTGGGTGCGCCCGTCGCGCGCCGTGACGGCGACGAGGCCCGCCTCGTCCAGGCCCGAGAGGGCGCGCAGCACCAGGGCGTGCTCCACCCCGAAGGTGCGGGCGAAGGCGCGGCTGTCGCCCGGCAGACCGAGGTCGAGCGCCGCCAGGAGGCCCGCCGCCAGCGGGTCGAGATCCGGGCGGGCGGCCGAAACCCGGTCGAGGGCGGCGACGAACGCCGCCTCGTCGGGCTCCGCGCTCACGCGGCCGCGCGCGCCTGCAGGGTGACCAGCACCGACTTGGAGGTCGGCGTGTCGCTCTTCTCGCCGTAGGTCGAGAGCGGCACGAGCACGTTCAGCTCCGGATAGTAGCCGGCCAGCGCCCCCCGCGGCATGTCGAAGGGCACGAGGCGGAAATCCTCCGCCCGGCGGGTGATGCCGTCGTCGTGCGTGCCGACGACGTCGACCCGGTCGCCGAGCCGGTCGCGGATCTCCGCGAGGTCGTCCGGGTGGGCGAAGATCACGCGGCGCTCGCCGTAGACGCCGCGGTAGCGGTCATCCAGGCCGTAGATCGTCGTGTTGTACTGGTCGTGGCTGCGGAAGGTCTGCAGCACGTAGGTGTCGCGCGTCTTCCGGGCGGCCTGGTGCTCGGTCTCGACCGGGAGGGCGTCGGCCGAGAAGGTGGCCCGGCCGGTGACGGTCTCGAACACCCGCTCGGCGGCGAGGTTGCGCAGCATGAAGCCGCGCGGCTTGCGCACCCGGGTGTTGTAGCCGGTGAAGCCCGGGATCGTGGCGGCGATCGCCTCGCGGATCCGGTCGTAATCGGCGGCGAACCCGGCCCAGTCGATGGCGGCGGAGCCGACGGTCGCCTGCGCCATGCCGGCGATGATGGCGATCTCGGAGCGCAGCTCCTTGGAGGCCGGCTTGTTGATGCCGCCCGACCCGTGGACCATGCTCATCGAATCCTCGACGGTCACGATCTGGATCTTGCCCTCGGCGCCCCGGTCGATCTCGGTTCGGCCCAGGCAGGGCAGCAGGTAGCCGACCGCGCCCGGCACGAGGTGGGCGTGGTTGAGCTTGGTGGCGATGTGCACGGTGAGCCGGCACGAGGCCAGCGCCTGCGCCACGACCGGCGTGTCGGGCGTCGCCCGCAGGAAGTTGCCGCCGAGCCCGATGAAGGCCTTCGCCGTGCCGTCCCGCATGGCGCGGATCGCCGCCAGGACGTTGTGGCCGTGCCGGCGCGGCATGGCGAGGCCGAAATGCTGCTCCAGGGAATCCAGGAAGGCGGCGGACGGGCGCTCGTTGATGCCGACCGTGCGGTCGCCCTGCACGTTCGAGTGGCCGCGGACCGGGCAGAGGCCCGCGCCGGCCCGGCCGATATGGCCGCGGAGGAACAGCAGGTTGGCGATCTCCCGGATCGTCGCCACCGAGTGGCGGTGCTGAGTCACGCCCATGGCCCAGGTCGCGATGACCCGCTGGGCGCCCAGATAGACGTCCGCCATGGCGGCGATCTCGTCCACGGTCAGGCCCGACTGGTCGAGGATCGCGTCCCAGGACGTCGCCTCGACGGCGGCGCGGTAGGCCTCGAGCCCGGCGGTGTGGTGCTCGAGGAAGGCGCGGTCGAGGAGCGAGGGCCGGCCCGCCGCCAGCGCCTCGGCGTCGCGGGCGAACACGACCTTGGCGATGCCCCGGAAGGCCGCCATGTCGCCGCCCGAGCGCGGCTGCAGGTAGTGGCTGGCGATGGGGCGGCTGGCGCCGCGCAGCATCTCGACGGTGTTCTGGGGGTCGGCGAAGCGCTCCAGGCCGCGCTCCCGGACCGGGTTCAGCACCACGACCTTGGCGCCGCGCTCGGCCGCCCGGCGCAGGTCGCCGAGCATCCGCGGGTGGTTGGTGCCGGGATTCTGGCCGACGCAGAAGATCGCGTCCGCCTTCTCGAAATCCTCCAGCAGGACCGTGCCCTTGCCGATGCCGATGGCGTCGATCAGCGCGACGCCGCTCGCCTCGTGGCACATGTTCGAGCAGTCGGGGAAGTTGTTGGTCCCGTAGGCGCGGGCGAAGAGCTGGTACAGGTACGCCGCCTCGTTGGAGGCGCGGCCCGAGGTATAGAACTCGGCCTGGTCCGGATGGTCGAGCCCGCGCAGGGTCGCGCCGATCTCCGCGAAGGCCTCGTCCCAGCTCACCGGCAGGTAGCGGTCGCTCGCCGCGTCGTAGCGCATCGGGTGCGTCAGGCGGCCCTGGCCCTCCAGGGCGTAGTCGCTCCAGGTGCGCAGCTCGGTCAGGGTGTGCTTGGCGAAGAAGGACGGCTTCGTGCGCTTGTCGGTCGCCTCCCAGGAGACCGCCTTCACGCCATTCTCGCAGAACTCGAAGGACGAGCCGTGCTCCGGGTCGCCCCAGGCGCAGCCGGGGCAGTCGAACCCGTCGGGCTGGTTCGCCTTCAGCAGCGCGCGGGCGCCGGTGAGGGGTGCGCGGCTGCCGAGCAGGTGCTTGCCGCAGCTCTTCAGAGCACCCCAGCCGCCGGCGGCGGAGGAGCGCTTGGTGGACCCTTCAGACTGGGCCATGAACCGTCCTGGATTGGCTGACGCGATGTGTCTTCGCAACCGCGAGATAAGCGCCTCTCCGACGCCCTCACAATGGCGTGCCGGCGCAGGCCTCTCATGCACGGGGCACAGGCTAAGCTCCCGCTGTGCAAAGCCTTTCTAAACTGCGACCCGAAAAAAATTGTCCGGCGCGGCGCCGCGACCGGCTCGCCCGCGCCGGCTCAGTCCCCGCGGGCGAGGTCGGCGGCGTCGCGCCCGACGACCTGCCGGAGCGAGGCGATGCCGGCCTCGCTCATGCGCCGCAGGAGCCCGTCCTTGATGCGCCCGACGAGGCCCGGCCCCTCGTAGACCAGCGCCGAGTAGAGCTGCACGAGGCTCGCCCCGGCCCGGATCTTGGTCCAGGCCGCCTCGGCCGAATCCACGCCGCCGACCCCGATGAGCGGCAGCGCGTCCCCGACGCGCAGGCGCGTCTGGGCGAGCATCCGCGTCGCCGGGCCGAAGAGCGGCCGCCCCGAGAGGCCGCCCGTCTCCCGCGCGAGACCCTGCTCGCGCAGGCTCGCCGGGCGGGCCACCGTGGTGTTGGACACGACGAGGGCCTGGACCCCTCGCCGCTGCGCCGTCGCGCAGACCGCGTCGAGGGCGTCGAGCGCCATGTCGGGGGCGATCTTGAGGAGGATCGCCGCGCCGGCGCCTGCCGCGTCGCGGGCCTCGACCGTGCGGGCGAGGAGCTCGTCGAGGAAGGCCTCACCCTGAAGGTCGCGCAGGCCCGGCGTGTTGGGGGAGGAGACGTTGACCGTGACGAAGTCGACGAGCGGCGCGAGGGCTGCGGTGCAGGCGGCGTAGTCGGCGAGGCGGTCGGCGGATTCCTTGTTCGCGCCGATGTTGACGCCGACGATGCCGGGTCGCCCCCTCCGGGCGCGCAGACGGTCGGCCACCACCTCCAGCCCCTCGCTGTTGAGGCCGAAGCGGTTGATCACGGCGCGGTCGTCGGGGAGGCGGAAGACCCGCGGCTGCGGGTTGCCGGGCTGGGGCCGCGGCACGACCCCGCCGACCTCGACGAAGCCGAAGCCGAGGCCCAGCAGCGCGTCGGGAACGCGCGCGCCCTTGTCGAAGCCGGCCGCGAGGCCGACCGGGTTGGGGAAGCGGCGGCCGAGCAGGTCGACGGCGAGGCGCGGGTCGTCCACCGGCCGCGGGCCCGCGGGCAGGAGCGCCAGGGCGGCGAGGGTCAGGTCGTGCGCGCGCTCGGCGTCAAGGCGGTGCAGCAGCGGTCTGACGAGGGGGAAGGCGGCCGCGATCATGCCGGCAGGATCCCGGCCGGGAAGGCGTGCCGGCCGTCGGCGCCCAGCGGCATATCGTCCACCGTGACCACGGCGGACAGCGGCAGCGGGCCGTAGAGATGCGGGAACAGGTCGCCGCCGCGAGAGGGCTCGTAGCGCAGGCCGTCGCCGAGGGCGTCGGCCTCGACCGCGACGAGGAGCAGGTCGTCCTGCCCGGCGAAGTGCCGGGCCGCCGTCTCGGCGACCTGTGCGGCCGTCGAGAAGTGGATGAAGCCGTCCTGATGATCGATCGGGGCGCCCGTGAACCGGCCCGCGGCCTCGGCCTCGCGCCACAGAGGGCGCGGACAGATCTTGTAGATGAGCGGCATAGAAGCTCCCCGGAGACGACGCTGCGATAGAGGCGCGGGGCCGCGGCGGCAACCGCACCGCGCCCCGCCCGATTCGAGGAGCGATTGCAATCTGCCGCCCGTAGTTCTACTTTCCTACGACTAGGCTGGACGTCACACAGCCCCGTCCGGACCGGCAGAGCGGATCCGGAAAGCAGATTGTCAAGTATCTCCGCGCGTACCCGGCGGGTGTCGAACGGACCCGGCGGGCGAACCGTCTCCGTGCCTCCGAGGCAGCCGGATCCCGGCTGGTGAGACGGGGGTGCCGGCCCGCTCAGGCTGAGCTTCCGAGCCCGCTATGCTGTCGCACGAGCAGATCTGGAACGCCATCGACCGGCTCGCCGAGCGCCACGGCTACTCGGCCTCGGGCCTCGCCCGCCGCGCCGGCCTCGACGCGACCAGCTTCAACCGGTCGAAGCGCGTGGGCGCCGACGGCCGCAAGCGCTGGCCGTCCACCGAATCCGTGTCGAAGGTCCTGGCCGCCACAGGCTCGAGCCTCGACGAGTTCCTGCGGCTCATCGAGGCCCGCGAGATCCCCGCCCGCACGATGGTGCCGCTGATCGGCCTGACCCAGGCCGGGGCCGGCCGCCTGTTCACCGACGAGGGCATGCCCACCGGGGGCGCCGGCTGGGAGGAGATCGAGTTTCCGGATCTCGGCGAGGAGCGGGCCTTCGCGCTGGAGATCCAGGGCGATTCCATGCTGCCGCTGTTCCGGGACGGCGACGTCCTGATCGTGTCGCCGACGGCCAGCGTGCGCAAGGGCGACCGCGTCGTGGTCCGCCTGCACGGCGGCGAGGTCCTGGCCAAGGAGCTGCGGCGGCGCACCGCCCGGACCGTGGAGCTGGCCTCCCTGAACCCCGAGCACGAGGACCGGGTCCTCAATCTCGGCGAGGTGGCCTGGATGGCCCGGGTGATGTGGGTGCGCCAGTAGGCGGTGCCCGGACGGGCCGGCACGCCGTTCGACACGCGGATCCTCCCGCGGATCCACGCTTGGCCGTGAGGCCGTTCATCGCTATCGCTGGCCCGTCGCGGACCTTTCGCATCCGCTGAGCGCGAACGCAGCATGGCGCAGCCCGGGACGGATCACAGCGCGGCCGAAGGCGGGTCGCTGGCGGACGAGGCCCGCGCGCTCCTCGACGCGCTGCCGACGCCCAGCCTGGTGCTCGATCCGCAGGGCCGTGTCCGCCACGCCAATCCCGCCCTGGAGCGGATCGCCGGCTACCCGGCGGAGCGGCTCGTCGCGCAGGGACTCGACCTGATCCTGGCGCAGCGCACGGCGCCCCTCGACCCCGCCGGCACCGAGCCTCAGGAATTCCTGGCCAGCCGCGCGGACGGGACGAGCTTCTGGGCACGCCTGGAGACGGCGGCCCTGCCCGGAACCCCGTTCCGCATCGGCCAGATCCGCGACGAGACGGCCCGGCGCGAGGCCGAGGGCGCACTCGCGCTCTCCCGCCAGCGCGAGGCGCTGGGGCTCCTGACCAACAGCGTCGCCCACGAGTTCAACAACTTCCTGCAGATCCTGATCGGCTACATCGACGGGCTCAAGCGGCGGCTCGGGGACCGGCAGGAGCCGTTCGTCCAGCGGGCGATCGCCCGCTCGGCCGACGCCACCGAGCGCGCGGCGATCCTGACCCGGCACCTGCTCGCCTATTCGCGCCGCATCGCGCCGGACGTCCGGTCGGTCGACCTCGACGCCATCGTGGCCGACCTCGCCGCCCGCCTCGAGCCCGACCTGCCGCCCGGGATCCGCCTCACCGTGGCGGCGACGCCGGGCCTGCCGCGGGCGATCAGCAATCCCACGCAGATCGAGTTCGCCCTGCGGCATCTCGTCGCCAATGCCTGCGAGGCGATGCCGTCGGGCGGGACGCTGACCCTGTCGACCTTCCGGGTGGATCCCGGCGACCGCTCCCTGCAGCAGCCGGGCCAGGGGAGCGTCGGGATCGCGGTCGGCGACACCGGGCAGGGCATGTCGCCCGAGATGCTCGCCCGTGCCCTGGCGCCGTTCCAGACCAGCCACGAGGCCGGGCGCGGCGCGGGCCTCGCGATCGTCCACGGCCTCATGAAGCGGCAGAACGGGACCATCACCCTCGACAGCCGCAGCGGGGAGGGGACGCAGGTGCGCCTCTCCTTCCCGGCCGCCCCGGAGCGCACGCTCCACTAGAGCCGTGCCATTCACGCGATGGGCGCGACGGGCGGGCTCGGAATGCGCAGCG
Source organism: Methylobacterium sp. NPDC080182 (assembly GCF_050281105.1). Lineage (NCBI taxonomy): Bacteria > Pseudomonadati > Pseudomonadota > Alphaproteobacteria > Hyphomicrobiales > Methylobacteriaceae > Methylobacterium > Methylobacterium sp. NPDC080182. The sequence goes on along the minus strand of NZ_JBNNWO010000011.1, from coordinate 251,484 downwards.
GCGATCCGGTGGAAAACGTCGCCCGGGCGACGGCGGGCAGGACTAAAACCGCTGCCCGACCGTTCCCATATCGTCACTGGCGCTCCGCGCCACCCGGTTCTCGTCCTCTGAGGCGTGTACATGTTTACTGAGATTTCGCGCCGCCGGCGTGTGGCCGCCCTCCTGGCGCTGGCCGCTGCGCTGACCGTCGCGGCACCCGTCGTGGAAGCCCGTCCGGGCGGCGGCGGGTCCGTCGGGTCCCGCGGCTCGCGCACCTACACGGCGCCCTCCGCCACGCCGACCGCTCCGGGCGGCGGCACGACGATGCAGCGCTCGCAGACCGCGCCTTCGCCCGGCATGGGCAGCCCCGGCATGCAGGCCCCGGCCGCGCCCGGTCGCCGCTTCGGCGGCGGCTTCTTCGCGGGCCTGCTCGGCGCCGGCCTGATCGGCGCGCTGCTCGGCGGCGGCTTCTTCGGCGGTCTCGGTGGCCTCGCCTCGATGATCGGCCTCCTGTTCCAGGTCGGTCTCGTCGTGCTCGTGGTGATGCTGGCCCTGCGGTTCTTCCGCCGCCGGAACGAGCCGGCCGGCGCCGGCGCGCCCTACGCCCGCTCGTCGCTCGACGATCAGCCGGGCGCCCGCGGCCCGATGGGCGGCGCTCCGGGCGGCCCGGCTCCCGGCGGCATGTTCGGCGGTGGGCAGCGCCCGCCGCAGACGCGCCCGGTGCAGATCGGCCCGGCCGATTACCAGGCCTTCGAGCGCCTGCTCGGCGACATCCAGGATGCCTACTCGCGCGAGGATCGGGTGACCCTGGGCAACCTGTCGACGCCCGAGATGGTCAGCTACTTCGACGAGGAGCTGCGCGGCAACGCCTCCCGCGGCGTGGTGAACAAGATCTCGGACGTGAAGCTGCTGCAGGGCGACCTCGCGGAGGCCTGGGGCGAGGACCGTACCGACTACGCGACCGTGGCCATGCGCTACGCCCTCAAGGACGTGATGATCGAGCAGGCGAGCGGCCGCGTCGTCTCCACGGACTCGTCCGAGGCGACGGAGCTCTGGACCTTCCTGCGCCAGCCCGGCCGCGGCTGGGTGCTCTCGGCGATCCAGCAGACCCGCTGACCCGGCAGCGCTCCGGGCTCCGGGCCGGAGCCACGGCTCTCCGTCAGGCCGGCGTCCCCACCGGGGCGCCGGCTTTTCTATGCGCGTCCCACCGATTGGCGAGATCGACGAACCCGGACACCGGGATCTCCTCGGCGCGCGCGGTCTCGGACAGGCCGGCGGCGGCCAGCAGGGCGCCGGCCTCGGGCGTCAAGGCCTTGAGGCTCTGGCGCAGCATCTTCCGTCGCTGGCCGAAGGCCGCCCGGGTGACGGCTTCGAGCGCGCCGGCGCGGCAGGGCAGGGGCTGGGCGCGCGGCACCAGCCGGACCACGCTCGAGGTCACCTTGGGCGGCGGCACGAAGGCCGAGGGGCTGACGTCGAACAGGATCTCGGCCTCCGTGCGCCAGCCGCAGAGGACGCCGAGCCGGCCGTAATCGGCCCGCTCCTCCGGGCCGGCGACGATCCGCTCGGCGACCTCCCGCTGGAACATCAGCACGGCCTGGTCCCACCAGGGCGGCCAGACCTCCCCGTCGAGCCAGCCGGTGAGCAGGGCGGTCCCGACATTGTAGGGCAGGTTGGCGACGATCCGCGCCGGGGCCTCGCCCACCAGCGGCCGCGGGTCGAAGGCGAGGGCGTCGGCGTCGACCACCTCGAGCCGGCCGGGATAGTGGGCGGCGATCTCGGCGAGGGCCGGCAGGGCGCGCGGGTCGCGCTCGATCGCCACGACGCGGGCGGCGCCCTCGGCGAGGAGCGCGCGCGTCAGCCCCCCCGGGCCCGGCCCGACCTCCACCACGGTCACCCCCGCGAGCGGACCGGCCGCCCGGGCGATCCGGCCGGTCAGGTTGAGGTCGTAGAGGAAGTTCTGGCCGAGCGCCTTCTTCGGCTCCAGGCCGTGGCGGGCGACGACCTCGCGCAGCGGGGGAAGACCGTCCCCGGCGCTCATGCTGGCTGCCTCACAGCTCGTCCTCGGGATCGAAGTGGCGGGCGCCGACGGGCCGGGGACGGCCGGCATAGATGCTGAACGGGATGATCTCGGCCCCGGCGGGGGCCTCGCTCCGCGCCGCCGCGTTGGCGGCCAGCCGGTCGGCGAGGCGCAGGGCCGCCACGAGGCTGTCCGGCCGGGCGACGCCCTGGCCGGCGATGTCGAAGGCCGTCCCGTGGTCCGGCGAGGTGCGCACGAAGGGCAGGCCGAGGGTGACGTTCACGCCGTCGTCGAACGCGATCGTCTTGATCGGGATCAGGGCCTGATCGTGCGTGGGCGCGAGGGCGACGTCGTAGGTCTCGCGGGCGCGGGCGTGGAACAGGGTATCGGCGGGGAGCGGCCCGCGGATGTCGATGCCCCGCGCCCGCAGGCGTGCCACCGCGGGGGCGAGGACGTCGCGGTCCTCGCGGCCGATCGTTCCGGCCTCGCCCGCGTGCGGGTTCAGGCCGGCGAGGACGAGGCGCGGCTCGGGCAGGCCGAACCGTTCCCGCAGGTCCCGGGCGACGATCGCGGCGGTCTCCTCGACGAGTTCCTGGGTGAGCAGGTCCGGAACGTCCCTCAGCGGCACGTGGATCGTCACCGGCACGACCGAGAGGCCGGCGCTCCAGATCATCATCACCGGCCGGGGCGGCGTCACGCCGGGCGGCACCGCGAGGGCGGCCAGGAACTCGGTGTGCCCGGGATGGGCGAAGCCCGTCCGGGTCAGCACGAACTTGGCGATCGGGTTGGTCACCACCGCGCTCGCGCGCCCGGCCTTCACGAACTCCACCGCCGCGGTGATCGACTCGATGGTCGCGCCGGCGTTGCCGGAATCGGGGACGCCGGGATCGGCCGCGACGCGGGCGCCGCTCGGCAAGGGCACCACGGGGAGTGCGCGCGGGAACACCTCGGCGGCCGTCTCGGGATCGACCTCCGCCACCGGGACGGGGCGGTCGAGGCGGTGGGCGAGGCGCTCGACGAAGTCGGGATCGGCCACCAGGAAGAACGGCGGCAACGGATCCGCCCCGCCGCGCCCGAGCCACGCGCTGAGCGCCAGCTCCGGGCCGATGCCGGCGGGATCTCCGAGGGTGAGGGCGAGGGGCGGCATGGGCGCTCTATAGCGCCCGCGCGGCGCGGGCGCATCCTCGGCGGCTCAGACCGAGCGGCGGGATCGCGGCGGGCGACGCGCCGGACCGGCGCGCCGCTGGTCCCGGTTCCTCAGCGGATCGAGGCGATGCCGTCGGCGGTGGTGGCGGTCCCGACGTTCTGGCGCAGGTCGGCCTCGCCCAGGGTCTTCAGCTCGACCCGCAGCAGCACGGTCTGGTTGCGCTCGCGGACGCCCGTCGCGGTCGCGATCGGCGAGTTGATGTAGTTCAGCGAGACGGTGGTGCACTCGTCCTGATAGCCGCCGCCGAAGCTCGCGCCCGACAGGTAGAAGCGGCCCGGGTTCTGGTAGATCGGCACCGTCCCGATCGGGTTCGCCAGGTAGGAGCTCAGCGCGTCCGTGTAGGTGTTGCGCACGTCGAGGTAGTGGGTCAGGTCGACGAGCAGCGAGCCCGACACGAACCAGTTCGGCGTGATGTTGTAGGTCGCGGTGGCGGTGATGCCCTCGCGGTAGTGGCTGTAGCCCAGCAGAGGCTGCGCCTCGTAGTACGAGTAGAAGGCCGAGACGGTGAGCGGCAGGAACGGCGCGAACCGCGCCGTCGCGCCGGTCTCGAACCGCGCCACGTGGAAGTCGGACTGGTTGAACCGGGCCCGGCTGATGAACGTGATGTTCTGGTTCGGCGAGACCTGGAAACGCCCGACGAAGTCCGAGCGCTGCGTCTCGAGCCCCGAATCGAGGCCGGTGTTGGCGATGTCGCCGCGGCGGAACGAGTTGACGCCCGCGAGCTGGATGGACTCGCCGAACAGGACGTTCGCGTACCAGCCGGACGGGGTCACGACGGAGTACTGGCCGCCGAGATTGGTGCGCACGCCGCCCTCGACCCGGTCGTAGCCCGAGAATTTGTCCCACTCGAACAGCGAGGTGTCGTCGAAGACGAGGCTCTGCGCGTCCTCGTTCGGCAGGCGGCCGATCCGGGTCTCCGACGGGCGCGCGATGATCTGGCCGATCGGCTCCAGGGTGTGGACGCCGAGGGCGCCGAAATTGGCGACGAACGGGTAGCGGTAGTCGAGGCCGATCGCCGGCATGACCCGCCCGGCAAAGCCCTGATCGACGTGCGCGACCTGCGGGACGAGGTCGTTCTGGTAGCCCGAGAAGCTCGTGCTGTTGAAGAACGCGTCCGTGCGCAGGTACGCGAAGGGCGTGAATTTCTGGCCCAGATCGTCGATGAAGCTGCGGCGCCAGGACAGCTCCGCGGAGGCGCGGGTGTTCGTGCCGGCGAGCCCGTCGATGGCGCACAGGCCGCGCTGGAAGACCGTGCAGGTCTGGTAGAGCGGGAAGCTGACGCCGTTGACGCTCGGCGAGAACAGGTAGCTCGAGGTCCGCGGCAGGCCCTGGTACTGCGTGGTCTCGCGGGTCAGGCTGGTGATGTTCGCCTGGAAGCGCACCTCGCCGCCGATCTCCGATGGGCCGTTGATCCGCTTGTCGTAGTCGATCACCGGCGCCACGATCGGCTGCTGCTTCTGCCAGTCGAAGCTCGACAGGCCCTTGAAGTAGTAGCCCCGCGCCTCGAACCACGAGCGGTCGCCCTGGCCGATCAGGAAGGCCGTCGAGGTGGCCTCACGGAAATAGTCCGTGGTGATGTTCTGGTTGCGGATCCGGTAATTGTCGAGGAACCACTTGTCGGTCACGCCGACGAGGTCCCAGCCCGTGCGCCAGCGCGGGTTGATGTAGAACCGGCCCTGCGATTCGACGGAGCCGCGGAAGTCGCGCTCGCCGGCGCCGAGGGGGCTCGGCAGGAACGCCGAGGGCGTCGTCTGCGAGATGCCCGACAGGCGGATGTTGTAGAAGCCGTTGTCGATCCGCTGGCGGAACTCGCCCTGCGCGAGCAGGCCCTGGCGGCTGAGCAGGGTCGGCGTCAGCGTCAGGTCGTAGTTCGGCGCGAGGTTGATGAAGTACGGGAGCGACACGCCGTTGCCGAGCGCCGTCGTCGTGACGAAGCGCGGCGTCAGGAAGCCGGTCTTGCGCTTCACCGTCGGGTCCGGCGCCTCGAAATACGGCAGGTAGGCCACCGGGATGCCGGCGATCTCGAGCGTCGAGTCGTCGAAGTAGACCGTGTGGGTCTCGTTGTCGTGGATGATCTTCTTCGCCTTGATCTGCCACAGCGGCGGCGTCTCAGGGTTGTCCTTGCACGGCTCGCAGGCCGTGTAGCTGCCGGACTCGAAGCTCGTCTGCTCGCCGTTCAGGCGCTCGGCCCGCGGCGCGGAGAAGCGGGTGCGCACCGTCTCGAACTTCCGCTGCACGGTCTGCTGGCCGCGGAAGGCGTCGACGAAGCCGGTCTTGAAGTCGTCGGTGAGCTCCATGCGCGCGCCGGTCACGACGCCGCCGTCGGCCTCGGTGAGGCGGACGTTGCCCTCGGCGAAGACCCGGCCGGAATTCCGGTCGTAGCGCACGCGGTCGGCCTGCAGGGTCCGGGGGCCGTAATGCAGCTCGGCGTTGCCCCGGGCCGTCACGGTGCCGCGGTCGTTGTCGTAGATCAGCTCGTCGGCCTCGACGAGCAGCTTGTCGCCGGGCTTGCCGGCCGCGACGGCGGGCAGGCCCTGGGCATGGGCGGACAGGCCCCCGGCCAGCGGCGCGGCGAGCGCCAGCGCGGCCCGGAAACCAGCCTTCCGCAGGATGTCGGCGACCTTACGCAACGCGCGTCCCAACCCCTGTGACGTCTGCCGCCACCAACCTCAACACCCGTCTCCCGTCCCGCGAAGGATCGCGGACGTCAGCCGTCTTCCTGGTACAGAAGCGTGAGCGTACCGAGAAGACTGCCTACCACGGCCGGGAACCAGGCCGCCACCGGTGCGGCGACGAGTCCGGATGCTCCGAGCCCCTCCATGACCTGTCGGACCACGTAGAGGGCGAAGCCGGCCGCGACGCCACCGAGGACGAGTTTACCGACACCACCAAAGCGGAAGAACCGTAAGGAAACGGTTGCGGCGACGATGACCATGGCCACGAACAGCACCGGCCGTGCCCACAGGACATCGTACTGGAGACGGTACCGGGTGGCGTCCAAACCGGCCCGCTCGGTCCGCGCGATGGTTGTGGGAAGTTGCCAGAAAGGCACAGATTCCGGGGGGGTGAACCCCTGACGCACCTGTGCGGGGTCGAGGTTCGAGGCGATCAGGTAGGTGTCGAACGACTCAGGCGGTGCGCCCGGTGTGAGAACGCGCACATCGGAGAGTTCCCAGTAGCCGTCGTGGAGCGTCGCGCGGGCCGCGACGAGCTGCTCGGCGAACTTGCCGGCGCCGTCGAAGGTGAAGACCGACACGCCCGCCAGGGTGGTCGTGCCCTCGATGGCGGTCTCGGCGCGCAGGATCGCCTCGCCGTCGAGGCCCTTCTGTCGGATCCAGAGGTCCTTGCCCGAACTCGCCTTGGTGGATTTGGCGAAGATCTTCGCCTCGATCTCGGTGGAGCGCTGCTTCAGCATCGCGGAGACCGGGTTGTAGACGCCGACCGCCAGCGCGCCGAGGGCGAGGGCCACGAAGAAGCCGGGCTGCAGGAACTGCCAGGCCGAGATCCCGGCCGCGCGGGCGACCACCAGTTCCAGCTTGCGCGAGAGCTGGAGCAGGGCCGCCATGGAGCCGAACAGGACCGCGAAGGGCAGGACGCCCTCCGCCACCGCGGGGGTGCGGTAGAGCGAGAGCTGCGCCATCAGGCCGGCGGACGCGCCCTGGGCCTCGCCGGCGCGGCGGAGCAGCTCGACGAAGTCGAGCGTGTAGACCAGCGCGAACACGGTGATGAAGACACCGAGCACCGTGCGGAGGAACCGGGCGGCGAAGTACCGCCCGAGAGTGGGACCGATCAGCATCATCGGGTTCAGGCCGCCGGCGCGAGGCGCGGGCCGCGGAACCGGCCGCGGACGGCGCGGGCCAGGGCGGCGTTGAAGGCGCGCACCCGAGGCCCGTAGAAGATGAGGAGGCTCGACAGGAGGATCGCGAGCAGCGGCACGCCGTAGACCGCCAGGACCGCGGCGGGGCTGCGCGCGGCGGCGCTGACCGCCGCGAAGCCGCCGATGCGCAGCGCCACGACGGCGACGATCGCGCCGGCGATCGCGACGCCGCGCCCCTGCCGGGTCGTGCGGGGATCGCCCAGAGCCGCGAAGGCGATGAAGACCAGGGCCAGCGGGTAGAGACAGGCGGAGAGCCGGTCGTGCAGCTCGGCGCGGAACCGGCCCTTCTGCAGCTTGTAGTAGCCCTCCGTCGTGTCGGGGAACAGGAGCTGCGCCGTCGAGCGCTCGCGCGGCTTGTAGATCGTGTCGGAATCCGGGGGCGCGAAGGCCGCGAGGTCGATCGTGTAGCGCTCGAAGGTCAGGATCGAGGAATCGCGCGAGTCCTTCTGCTGCTGGTGGACGCTGCCGTTCTCCAGGATCAGGTAGCTCTGGCCGTCGACGTCGACCGCGTTGCCGCGCTCGGCGAGGTAGACCTTGGTCTTCCCGGGCTCGCGCCGGTCCTGGATGAACAGCCCCTTGAGGGTGCCGCCCGGCCCGCGCTCGCGGAAGTGGAAGGTGATGCCGTTGTCGAGCTGGGTGAACTGCCCTTCCTTGACGACGTTCGCGATGAAGTCGCCGCGCACCCGGGTGATCACGTCGCGCAGCTCCTGGAAGCTCGCGGGCATGACCACCACGACCAGGAATCCCACCAGGAAGCTGACGAACAGCGCCAGGGTGAGGAAGGGCCGCAGCAGCGAGCGCGGCGGCATCCCGGCCGCCGACATGACGATCAGCTCGGAATCGCCGTTCAGCTTGTTGAGCGCGTAGATCGTGCCGATGAACAGCGCCACGGGGGCGATGACGACGACGAGGGTCGGCAGCGACAGGCCGGTTACGAAGAGGAAGACCAGCAGCGTCTGGCCCTTGGCGGTCACGAGATCGAGCTCGCGCAGGGCCTGGGTCAGCCAGATGGTGCCCGTCAGCCCGATCAGGCAGGCGAGGGTGGCGCCCAGGGCGATCCGAAAGATGTAGCGCTCGATCTGCCTCATCGGCCCGGCAGTCCCGCTCGTCCTCTCGCGCCCTCGAGGCGGCAGGGACCCGACAAAAGGGGCGATTCCAGGGCTGTCACGCCGCGTTGCGTTCTCCGTCTCAGCGGCTACACAGGGCGGATCGCCCGCGCCTCGGCGCGCGGTTGCGTAGTACGGCTCCGGAATAACGGGCAGGGCGACGGGTATGGCGGACGGTATCGAGGTCGGTTTCGGTCCCCTGGAGCAGAGCGGCCAGGGCCCCGGCGGATCCGGCGATCTCGTGGTCTTCGTCGGCGACGACCTGTCGCTCGGTTCGGCCGCCCGCGAGGCGCTCGGCGCCTCCGGGGCGGATCTCGTGGCGCGTGCCGCGGCCTCCGAGAAGTTCAAGGGCCGCTCGCTCAGCGCCCTGTCCCTGCCGGCCCCGGCGGGCATCGGCGCCGACCGCCTCGTGGTCGTGGGCTTGGGCTCGGAGAAGGACCGGGCCAAGACCGACTGGCCGGCGCTCGGCGGCTTCACCGCCGGCAAGGTGGCGGGACGGACCGCCCGGGTCGTGCTCGACTGGCCGGGCGCGACGGTCACGGCGGCGCAGGCCGGCGAGTTCGCTCTCGGCGCGCGCCTGCGGACTTACGCGTTCGACCGCTACAAGACCAAGAAGAAGCCCGACGCCGACGACAAATCGGTCACCGCGCTGACCCTTCTGCTCGCCGATCACGGCGCGGCCGCCCGCGAGGGCGAGGGCGCCAAGAGCCTGTCCGACGGCGTGGTCCTGGCCCGCGACCTCGTGAACGAGCCGCCGAACGTGCTCTTCCCGGCTGAGTTCGCCCGCCGCGCCTCGGAACTCGCCAAGCTCGGCGTCGAGATCGAAGTGCTGGAGCCGGCCCGGATGCGGGAACTCGGCATGGGCGCGCTGCTCGCGGTGGCGCAGGGCTCGGCCCGCGAGCCGCGGATCGTGATCATGCGCTGGAACGGCGGCCCCGCGGCCGAGGCGCCCGTAGCCCTCATCGGCAAGGGCGTCGTGTTCGATTCCGGCGGCGTTTCGATCAAGCCGGGCGGCGGCATGGAGGACATGAAGGGCGACATGGGCGGCGCCGCCGCCGTCGTCGGCGCGCTCCACGCGCTCGCCGCCCGCAAGGCGCGCTGCAACGTGGTCGGCGCCATCGGCATCGTGGAGAACATGCCGGACGGCGGCTCGTACCGCCCGTCCGACATCCTGACCTCCATGTCGGGCCAGACCATCGAGGTGATCAACACCGACGCCGAGGGCCGGCTGGTGCTGGCCGACGTGATCACCCACGTCATCCGCAGCACCAAGCCCAAGGCCATCGTCGACCTCGCGACGCTGACCGGCGCGATCATCGTGGCGCTGGGCCAGGACATCGCCGGCATGTTCTCGAACGACGACACGCTGGCGGGCAACATCCACGCCGCCGGCGAGGCGACCGGCGAGAAGGTGTGGCGGATGCCGCTGATCCCCGCCTACGACAAGGCGATCGATTCCAAGTTCGCCGACATGAAGAACACCGGCGGCCGCCACGGCGGCGCCGCCACCGCGGCGTCGTTCATCAAGCGCTACGTCGAGGACGTTCCGTGGGCGCATCTCGACATCGCCGGCGTCGCGATGTCGTCGAACGCCAGCGAGATCAACCGCAGCTGGGGCGCGGGCTGGGGCGTGCGGCTCCTCGACCGGCTGATCCGCGACCATTACGAGGCCCGCTAGAGCGGCCGCGGCGGTCCCGACCCCGCGCGCCTCTCCGGCTGATCCCAGCATGGCCGCACACGCCAACGCCGCGCTCGACCGGGTCGGTCCCGGCGCCGGGACGTCCGGAGGCCGCGCCGGCGGCCTTCTGGCAGCGGCGGGGCCGATCCTCGCCATGCTGGCCGCCCTGGCTCTCGTCGCGGCGACCGGCCTGAGCCAGCGCGACGCCGTGCCGGAGGCCCTCGAGCCCTGGATCTTCGGCTACTTCATCGCCCGCTACCCGCTCTTCGCCTTCGCGCTGGTCTACGGGCTCGGCCACCTCGCGCGGGTGGTGACGGGCCCGGGCCCGGGCTCCGCGCCGCGCCGGATCGTGTTCGGACTGGCGGGCGCGGCCGCGCTCCTCGCCGCCGGGCTCTACCCGACCTTCGGCGGCCTCGTCCTGCGCGGCGCCTTCGCCGCCGGGGGCATGGCCTTCCTCACCCACCAGCCCCTGTGGCTGGCCTACGGGCTCGGCGCCGCCGTGGGCGCGCTGACGTTCGGCGGCGTCCTCGGCCTGTTCGCGGTCGCGGCCAACCGGCCCCTGCGGCCGCGGCTGCGCCGGGTCGGCTACGGCGCGCTCGCCTTCCTGACCCTGTGGCTCGGCGCGATCCTGATCGGCCTCGCCGGCGACCTGGGCGTCGGCCCCTGGCCCCGGCGGGCGATGCGGCCGGAGGAGGCCGCGCTCGCCGCCGGCCTGCTGATCGCGGCGGCCCTGCCCCACACCGTGCTGGCGACATTGCGCCGGCATCGTCCAGCCCTCTGACCCCCCTGCCTTGCGGGCCGGCCTCCGTTCCCGCAGAGTCCGCGCGACAGGCGTTGCGGGACTCGGCCCCCGAGAGTCGGGCCCGCGGGAGGCATCGCGATGCATGAGGCGAACGTGATGGAGCACGGCGCTCGAGCCGCCACGGCCGGAGCGATGCCGGGCCACGGGGCCTCCGACCGGCCCTGGCTGCCCTTCTATCCGCCCGGCGTCCCGGCGGAGATCGACGTCGCCGGCCTCGGGACCTTGGTCGACCTGTTCGAGACCAGCGTGACCGCCTTCGCAAGCCGGCCGGCGATGCTGTGCTTCGGCTCGACCATGACCTACGCGACCCTCGGCCAGCAGGCGCGCGACCTCGCGGCTTGGCTGCGCGGACAGGGTCTGGCGAAGGGCGACCGCGTGGCGATCATGCTGCCGAACGTCCCCGCCTACGCCGTGGCGATCTTCGGCGTCCTCCTGGCGGGGGGAACGGTGGTCAACACCAACCCGCTCTACACGCCCCGGGAATGCGTGCAGCAGATCAACGATTCCGGCGCGCGGATCCTGATCGTCCTGGAGAATTTCGGCGCCACCATCGCGGCGGCGCTGCCGGACGTGGCCCTGGAGCGGGTCGTCCTCGTGGGTCCGGGCGACGGGCTGGGGCTGAAGGGGCGGGTGATCAACCTCGCGAGCCGGCACGTTCGCAAGGCGGTGCCGCCGTTCCGCCTGCCGGAAGGGCTGGCGATCCCGTTCGCGACCGTCCTCCGTCAGGGCCGGTCGATGCCGCGCACCTCCGTGCCGGTCGACCCGGAGGATCTCGCCTTCCTGCAATATACCGGGGGCACCACGGGCATCGCCAAGGCGGCGATGCTGAGCCACCGCAACATCATGGCCAATGTCGAGCAGTCGCAGCTCTGGTTCAACTCGAAGGATCCGAGCGTCGCGCGCTGCGTGGTCACGGCGCTGCCGCTCTACCACATCTTCGCGCTCACCGCGTGCTTCTTCCAGTTCATGCGCAGCGGCGGCTCCTGCCTGCTGATCCCCAATCCGCGCGACTGCGACGGCATGGTCAAGACCCTGAGCCGCACGCGCTTCACCCACCTGATGGGCGTGAACACGCTGTTCAACGTCCTGATCAACCATCCGAAGATCGGCACGGTGGATTTCGCCCACCTCGACTTCGTGGTCGGCGGCGGCACGGCCGTCCAGCGGGCGGTGGCCGAGCGCTGGAAGGCCCTGACCGGCAACACGATCATCGAGGGCTACGGCCTGTCGGAGACCTCGCCGGTCGTGTGCGTCAACCCGCGGGGCATGCGCGACTTCTCCGGCACGATCGGCTACCCGCTGCCCTCCACGGAGGTCTCGATCCGCGCCGTCTCCGGCGAGCCCCTCCCGGCCGGGCAGCCGGGCGAGATCTGCGTGCGCGGCCCGCAGGTGATGCGCGGCTACTGGAATCGGCCGGAGGAGACCGCGCGGGCGATGACCGCGGACGGGTTCTTCCGGACGGGCGACGTCGCGATCCTGCAGGCGGACGGCCAGGTCCGGATCGTCGACCGGATGAAGGACATGATCCTCGTCTCCGGCTTCAACGTCTATCCGAACGAGGTCGAGGACGTGCTGGCGGCCCACCCGGCCGTGCTCGAATGCGCGGTGGTCGGCGCGCCGAGCGAGGAGACCGGCGAGATGGTGGTGGCCCACGTGGTCCTGAAGGACCCGTCGGTCTCCACCGATATCCTGCGGGCGCATGCCCGCACCCAGCTCACCGGGTACAAGGTTCCCCGCCGCGTGGTGCTCCACGAGACCCTGCCGAAGACCAATGTCGGCAAGGTGCTGCGGCGGATGCTGCGCGACGAGACGCCGCCGGCCTGAGCCTCGCCCGCGCGGCGGAAGACGGCCTGCGTCCCGGTGCCGCTCACGGGCGGCGTAACTCCTGCGCGCCGTTCGCCGAAAGGTCAGGCTGCGGCGCTTGCGCCCCTGTCGGCCGCGGCCGATCTGTGGGTTGTGCAGGCAGGAGATCCGAGGAGACGGCCATGTTGATCAAGCGCAGGCGCGGTTGGGAGATTCCGGAGCATCTGGCGACGCCGGAGGCCGTCTTCCTCAATCGGCGGGCCCTGATCGGCGGCGCGGCCGGGCTCGCGGCCGGCTCGCTCCTGGGCGGACGCGCGGCCCTTGCGGCGGCGGGCGACCAGCCGCTCTACCCGGCGCCGCAGAACCCCGCCTACACGCTCGACCGCCCCCTGACCCCGGAGCGCTTCAGCGCCGACTACAACAATTTCTACGAGTTCGGCACGTCGAAGACGGTGCTGCCGGCGGCCAACGCCCTTAAGACGCAGCCCTGGACCCTGAAGATCGACGGGCTCGTCGAGAAGCCGTTCGAGATCGGCGTCGACGACCTGATCCGGAAGGTCGGCCTGGAGGAGCGTCTCTACCGTCACCGCTGCGTCGAGGCGTGGTCGATGGCGGTGCCCTGGACCGGATTCCCGCTGGCGAAGCTCGTGGCGCTGGCCAAGCCCGCCTCCGGCGCGAAGTACATCCGCTTCGAGACGTTCATGGACAAGGCGATGGCGCCCGGCCAGCGGGCGTTCTTCTATCCCTGGCCCTACACGGAGGGCCTGACCCTGGCTGAGGCCGGGAACGACCTCGCCTTCATGGTCACGGGGATCTACGGCAAGCCGCTGCCCAACCAGTTCGGGGCGCCGATCCGCGTCGCGGTGCCGTGGAAGTACGGGTTCAAGTCGGCCAAGTCACTGGTGAAGATCTCGTTCACGGCCGACCGGCCGAAGACCTTCTGGGAGGGTCTGCAGGCCTCGGAGTACGGCTTCTGGGCCAACGTGAACCCGGCCGTGCCGCACCCGCGCTGGAGCCAGGCGACCGAGCGCGTCCTCGGCACTGACCAGCGCGTGCCGACGCTGATCTACAACGGCTACGGCGAGCAGGTCGCCGGCCTCTACAAGGGCCTCGAGGGCGAGCGCCTGTTCGTGTGAGCACGCGCCTGCCGAAGCCGTGCTGATCTGGCGCGGCTTCCGCAGCGACGACGCGGCTCCTACGCTGCCCGGCCGACGAGGTCGACGGTCCGCGGCCTAGCGCGGGCAGGCATGGGCCCGCTCGAAGGCCTGCAGATCCGCCACAGTCGCCTGCTCCTGGCGCGAGAGCGGCACGCGATCCATGGCGTCGTACCGGCAATCGGCGTTGCCGAAGGTCCGGATCGCGCGCGGCGTGGTGAAGCAGTAGCCGGCCTGCTTGTAGATCAGGTTGCGTTGGTACCAAGCTTCCGCGCAGTCATCCGCCATCGCGCCGGTGGAGCCCGCGACGAGGATCAGAGCGTAGAGAGCAGCGCGCATCGAATCGTCTCCGTGAGGAGACGGATCCAACCATCGGATGCTCAGTAGGTCCAGCGCTGCGCCTTCGAGACGAGGAAGTCGCGGAACGCCTGCACCCGGGCGACCGAGCGCATCTCCTCGGCGTAGACGAGGTAGCTCTCCAGGCTCGGCATCTCGGTCTCGCGCAGAACCTGCACGAGCTGCTGGCCGCCATCCACCGCGTAATCGGGCAAGATGCCGATGCCGGCGCCGGCCTCCATGGCGCGCTGCAGGGCGCCGATATTGTTCACCGTCAGGTGGACCTGGCGCCGCTCGCGGCCCTCGCGGCCCGCATCGGCGAGCCAGTGGGCGGCCAGCAGGTACGAGGGCTCGTTGCCGCCGAAGGAGACGAGGCGGTGGTCGTCGAGCTCCTCGATGGTCTTCGGCTCGCCGAACCGCTTCACGTAATCCGGGCTGGCGAAGGCGTGGTAGTGCACGGTGAACAGCCGCCGCTGGATCAGGTCCGGCTGCGCCGGGCGGCGCATGCGGATCGCCACGTCGGCCTCGCGCATGGCCAGATCGAGCTCCTCGTTGGTGAGGATCAGCTCGATGCGCACGTCCGGGTAGAGGTCCAGGAACTCGCCGACCCGCTGCGACAGCCAGGACGTGCCGAGGCCAACCGTGGTGGTGACCTTCAGGTCGCCGGTCGGCCGCTCGGAGGTCTCGACGAGGCGGGCCCGGGTATTCTCCAGGCGCAGCTTCATGTCCCGCGCGGCGCGGAACAGCAGGTCGCCCTGCTCGGTGAGCAGGAGGCCGCGGGCATGGCGGTGGAAGAGCGGCGCCTTCAGCTCGCGTTCCAGGGCGCTGATCTGGCGGCTGACCGCCGATTGGCTGAGCCCGATATCGTCACCCGCCTTGGTGAAGCTCCCCGCCTCCGCGACGTTGAGGAAGATCCGGATCTTGTCCCAGTCCAAGGCGAGAACCCCTACCAGCGCGCGCCCGCGGGTCGCGCCCGGGGTGGAGAAGGGGCGCGAAGCGGCGGGCAGATCACCGGGCGAACTGCGCGGTGCCGCGTGCGGATGGCCGCTCCCGACACCGCGCGGGCATGCAATCGGTGCATCCCGGCGCAGTCAGCACTCCTATGCACACGGTGCATGGTCCTGCGCAAGCATAAGCAGCGCGAACTTGTTGAAATGCGGGGCCTGACGGCTTCGCGCGGGAGGTGCGGAGGCCCGTCCGGCCGTCATTCCGCCGCGGCGGCCTGGACCGGGCTCTCACCGATCTCGAGATTGGCCAGGAACTTCTCCGCCTCCAGCGCCGCCATGCAGCCCATGCCGGCGGCGGTGATCGCCTGGCGGTAGACGTCGTCCGTGACGTCGCCGGCGGCGAACACGCCCGGGATCTCGGTCTCGGTCGTGCCGGGCTTCACGGTGAGATAGCCGCCGTGGCGCATGGGCAGCTGACCCTCGAAGATGGCGGTCGCCGGCTGATGGCCGATCGCCACGAACACGCCGTCGGCCTTCACCTCGCTGATCTCGCCCGAGCGCGGATCCTTGAGACGGACGTGCGTCACGTTCGGTGCCGGCTTCTGCACGCCGCAGATCTCGGCGATCTCGCGGTGCCACAGCACCTCGACGTTCGGGTGCTTGAACAGGCGCTCCTGAAGGATCCGCTCGGCGCGGAAGCTGTCGCGGCGGTGGACCACCGTCACCTTGCTGGCGATGTTGGCGAGGTACAGGGCCTCCTCGACCGCGGTGTTGCCGCCGCCGACCACCACGACGTCCTTGCCGCGGAAGAAGAACCCGTCGCAGGTCGCGCAGGCCGAGACGCCGCCGCCCTGGAACGCCGCCTCGGACGGGATGCCGAGCCACTTGGCCTGCGCCCCGGTGGCGATGACCAGGGCGTCGCACGAGTAGGTCTCGCCGGAATCGGCCTCGAGGCGGAACGGCCGCTGCTTGAGATCGACCTTCGTGATGTATTCCGAGACGATACGGGTACCGACGTGCTCGGCCTGGAGGCGCATCTGCTCCATCAGCCAGGGGCCCTGGATGGCCTCGGCGAAGCCCGGGTAGTTCTCGACATCCGTGGTGATCATGAGCTGGCCGCCCGGCTGGAAGCCGGAGATCAGCAGCGGCTCGACCATGGCGCGGGCGGCGTAGATCGCCGCCGTGTAGCCGGCGGGTCCCGAGCCGATGATGACGAGCTTGGCGTGGGTGTGGGCCATCTGTCTCGGTCTCCTCAGGCCGGTCCGGCCGCGCGGCGCGCGGCATAGGCGTCGGCGAGCGCCCGGGCGATCACCGGAGTCGCGTCGATCGGCTTGTACGTCAGATCTGCCAACTGACCGGTGAACGGTCGCAGCGCCCCGGCGATCGCCAGCCCGGCGAACATGCGCCGATGCCGGATATAGGTACGCGGCAGGTCGAACAGCAGGACCGGCGCGCCGGTGGACACCGCCTCGCTCACCATGTTGGCCGAGTCGGAGGTCACGACGATCGCCTCGGCGAGCGCCAGCATGGCCACGTAGGGGTTGTCGCCGCTCCCGTCCCAGAGGAACCCCCCGGTCTCGGCGGCGAGCACCTTCACGGCGTCGCGGAGCGGGTTCGGCGTCCGGCGGGAGATCGTCACCATCAGCCGGCAGCCCTGCGCGGCCAGCCCGCGCAGATCCTCCACGAGGCGGTTCATGTCGGTCTTGCGGTAGCTCAGGTGACGGCTGTCGCCGCCGACCAGCACCGCCACCCGCGGGCCGTCGAGGCGCGCGAGCCGCGGATCCGGCCGGGCCCGGGCCGCGGCCAGGCGCGCCGCGGTGACGAGGTGCGGCGCCGTGAGCGTGGTGAAGACGTTGGGACCGCGCAGATCGTCGTAATCCGGCACCCAGATGAAGTCGGCGCTGTCGGCGCCGGTCCGCGGATCCTTCAGGAAGGCCGTGAAGGTCCGGCCGCCGGTCGCGCGCCGCACGGTCCGCAGGTACGGGACCGACCGGCGGCCGGAGGCGATCAGGATGTCGGGGTAGGGGCCCGACAGGGCGCCGGCCCGGCGGCGCGGGCCCTCGCGCGGGTCGATCGGCCCCCAGGGCGCCATCCAGCCGAATGGTCCTGAGGCCGGCACCTTCCGGATCTCGAAGTCGAGACCCAGGGTCTCGGCGATGCCGACGCACTGGTTCTCGTCGCCGGCCTTGCCGTCCGTGACGATCCAGGCGCGGGCGCGGGCGAGCTCGGGCAGGCGCTCGCGCCGTGGGTCCGAATTGCTGACCGGCGCGCTCTGCGCCTCCGACACGTCGATGCTTGCCATGCTCCTCACCGGATACGCCCCACGCTGCCGACCGGGGCCGGCGGCCGCCTTCTAATCCCGCGGCAGGTCGCGGGCGAGCCACTGGGCGTAGATGTCGGCGATGGCGGCGAGCCGGCGCTGCTCGAATTGCGGATCGTACCACGCGCCGCCGTAGCTCGACGGCGTCGCGGTCATCTGCGGGTAGCGCCCGAGCACCTGACCCTTGGGCCCGACGAGCAGCGCCTCGCCCTCCATGTAGTCGGTCTCGAAATTGCCGCCCAGGCCGCGCAGGGAACCGCTGCCGACATAGGGCCGGAGCGACAGGCTCGTCACGACCACGACGAGGCGCGGCCCGCGGCCGCCGATCCTACCGGCGAAGTTCTTCCGCAGCGCCTCGGTCAGGTCGCCGGCCAGCGCCTCGGCCTGCAGCCCGGCGCCCTTGTTCAGGAGCGGCCGCACGTCGACCCGGACGTCGGAGAAGACCGGGGTCGGCGGGAACTCGCTCGCCGTCGCGGACCCCGCGACGGCACCGAGGAGCAGGCCGGCGAGCCGGCCCCACGAACGCGGGCGCATCGGCTCAGCCGCCGTACTGGACGGCGACGACCTCGTAGGACTTGCCGCCGCCCGGCGTGGTGACCTCCACCGTGTCGCCGACGCCCTTGCCGATCAGCGCGCGGGCGATCGGCGAGGTGATCGAGACCCGGCCCGAGCGCACGTCGGCCTCCGGCTCTCCCACGATCTGGTAGGTCTTCTCCTCCTCCGTGTCCTCGTCGACGAGCTTCACGGTGGCGCCGAACTTGATCCTGTCACCCGAGAGCTTCGTGACGTCGATCACTTCGGCCCGCGCGATCATGCTCTCCAGTTCGAGGACGCGGCCCTCATTGTGGGACTGCGCCTCCTTGGCGGCGTGGTACTCGGCGTTCTCCGACAGGTCGCCGAGCGCGCGGGCCTCCGCGATCGCCTGGATGATGCGCTGGCGCTCCACCTGCTGGCGGTGCTTCAGCTCCTCTTCGAGGGCTGCCAGCCCGCGCACCGTGATCGGAACCTTGTCTATCGCCATCGTCTCGCGCCACAATGAAGAGGCCCGGCCGAGAGTGCAGCACTCTCCCCGGGCCATGAAATGAAGTCAGCGGAACCCTGAGGTTCAGGCCGCGAAGTATTCCTGCAACGCGCGGACCTTGAGATCGCCTTCTAGATAGGCCTTGATCCCCTCGGCCGCGGCCATCGCGCCGGCTAGAGTGGTGTAATACGGCACCTTATGCAAGAGGGCCGCGCGCCGGAGCGAGCGCGAGTCCGAGAGGGCGCCGGCCCCCTCGGTGGTGTTCAGGACGAGGTGGATCCCGCCATTCTTGATCGCGTCGACCACGTGCGGCCGGCCCTCCAGAACCTTGTTGATCCGCTCTGCCGGAACGCCGTTCTCCGCGAGGTAGCGCTGCGTGCCGCCGGTCGCCAGGATGGTGAAGCCGAGATCGGACAGGAGCTTCATGGTCGGCAGGATGCGGGCCTTGTCGGCATCCCGCACCGAGACGAAGACGGCGCCCGCCTTCGGCACCTGGGTGCCCGAGCCGAGCTGGCTCTTGGCGAAGGCCACGCCGAAGCTGGCGTCGAGCCCGATCACCTCGCCGGTGGAGCGCATCTCCGGTCCGAGCAGCACGTCGACGCCGGGGAAGCGGGCGAAGGGGAAGACCGCTTCCTTGACGGCGATGTGCGGCAGGATCTTGGGCTTCAGGCCGAAGGTCGCGAGCGGCTCGCCCGCCATGATCCGGGCCGCGATCTTGGCGATCGGCTCGCCGATGACCTTGGCGACGAACGGCACCGTGCGCGAGGCGCGGGGGTTCACCTCCAGCACGTAGATCGTGCCGTCCTTGATGGCGTACTGCACGTTCATCAGGCCGACGACGTTGAGCGCCAGCGCCATGGCCTTGGTCTGCCGCTCCAGCTCGTCCACGATCTCGGGCGAGAGCGAGCGCGGCGGCAGGGAGCAGGCCGAATCGCCGGAATGGATGCCGGCCTCCTCGATGTGCTCCATGATGCCGGCGATGAACACGTCCTTGCCGTCGCAGACCGCGTCGACATCGACCTCGACCGCGTCCGAGAGGTAGCGGTCGAACAGGAGCGGGTTCTTGCCCAGCACCGTGTTGATCTGGCCGGTCTTGTCGTTCGGGTAGCGGGCCTTCACCTCGGAGGGGATCAGGCTCGGCAGCGTGTCGAGCAGGTAGTCGGCGAACTGCGTCTCGTCGCGGATGATCGCCATGGCGCGGCCGCCGAGCACGTAGCTCGGGCGGACCACGAAGGGCAGGCCGAGCGTCTCGGCCACCAGCCGACTCTGCTCGACCGAGTAGGCGATGCCGTTCTTCGGCTGCTTCATCGCGAGCTTGTCGAGGAGCCGCTTGAACTGGTCCCGGTCCTCGGCGAGGTCGATCGCGTCGGGCGAGGTGCCGAGGATCGGCACGCCGGCGGCCTCGAGGGCGCGGGCGAGCTTCAGCGGGGTCTGGCCGCCGAACTGCACGATCACGCCGTGCAGGGTGCCGGCCTGCCGCTCGGTCTCGATGATCTCCAGCACGTCCTCGGCGGTCAGCGGCTCGAAGTAGAGCCGGTCCGAGGTGTCGTAGTCGGTCGAGACCGTCTCCGGGTTGCAGTTGACCATGATGGTCTCGTAGCCGGCGTCCGACAGCGCGAAGCAGGCATGGCAGCAGCAATAATCGAACTCGATGCCCTGGCCGATCCGGTTCGGGCCGCCGCCGAGGATCACGACCTTCTTGCGATCCGAGGGCTCCGCCTCGTCCACGACCGCGCCCGCGAACGGCGCCACGTAGGTCGAGTACATGTAGGCGGTGGGCGACTTGAACTCGGCCGCGCAGGTGTCGATCCGCTTGTAGACCGGGCGCACCGCCAGGGCGCGCCGGGCCGCGCTGACGGCGGCCTCGTCGGTTTTGGCCAGCACCGCGAGGCGGGCATCCGAGAAGCCGGCGGCCTTGAGCTGGCGGAAGGCGCCGGCCGTCTTCGGCAGGCCATGGGCCTTCACGCGGTTCTCGAGGTCGATGATCGCCTGGAGCTGCTCGAGGAACCACGGGTCGATCTTGCAGGAGGCGTAGACCTGCTCGTGACTGACGCCGAGCCGCAGAGCCTGCGCGACCTTGAGCAGCCGGTCCGGGGTCGGGGTGCCGATCGCCGCCTTGATGGCGTTGTGGTCGTCGCCCTTGCCGAGCCCCTCGATCTCGATGTCGTCGAGGCCGGTCAGGCCGGTCTCGAGCGAGCGCAGGGCCTTCTGCAGCGATTCGGCGAAGCAGCGGCCGATCGCCATGGCCTCGCCGACCGACTTCATGGCGGTGGTCAGCGTCGGCTCGGCGCCCGGGAACTTCTCGAAGGCGAAGCGCGGGATCTTGGTGACGACGTAGTCGATCGTCGGCTCGAACGAGGCCGGCGTCGCGCCGCCCGTGATGTCGTTGGCGATCTCGTCCAGCGTGTAGCCGACCGCGAGCTTGGCGGCGACCTTGGCGATCGGGAAGCCGGTGGCCTTCGAGGCGAGCGCCGAGGAGCGCGAAACGCGCGGATTCATCTCGATCACGATCATACGCCCGTTCTCGGGGTTGATCGCGAACTGCACGTTCGAGCCGCCGGTCTCGACGCCGATCTCGCGGAGCACCGCCAGCGATGCGTCGCGCATCACTTGGTACTCCTTGTCGGTGAGCGTCAGCGCCGGCGCGACGGTGATCGAATCGCCCGTGTGGACCCCCATCGGGTCGATGTTCTCGATGGAGCAGACGATGATGCAGTTGTCGTTCCGGTCCCGGACGACCTCCATCTCGTACTCTTTCCAGCCGAGCACGCTCTCCTCGATGAGCACCTCGTTGGTCGGCGACGCGTCGATGCCGCGCTCGACGATGTCGAGGAACTCCTCGCGGTTGTACGCGATGCCGCCGCCGGTGCCGCCCATGGTGAAGGACGGCCGGATGATCGCCGGCAGGCCGACCTCGGCCAGCGCGATCAGCGCCTGCCCGATCGCGTGCTCACCGTAGCGCTTGCGCCGCTCGGTCTCGCCCGCGGCCCAGCTCTTCTCGTAGGCCGCCAGCGCGGCCTGGCGCGCCGCCGGATCACTGTTCGCCGCCTCGATCCTGGCGATCTCGGCCAGGTAGGCCTGACGGTCCGCCTTCTTGGCGGCGGACGCGTTGGCGAGCGCCGATTTCGGGGTGTCGAGCCCGATCTTGGTCATGGCGTCGCGGAACAGGCTCCGGTCCTCGGCCTTGTCGATGGCCTCGGCGGTGGCGCCGATCATCTGCACGCCGTACTTCGCGAGCACGCCCATCTTCTGCAGCGACAGGGCGCAGTTGAGCGCCGTCTGGCCGCCCATCGTGGGCAGGATCGCGTCGGGGCGCTCCTTCTCGATGATCTTGGCGACGATCTCCGGGGTGATCGGCTCGACGTAGGTCGCGTCCGCCATGTCCGGGTCGGTCATGATGGTCGCGGGGTTCGAGTTCACCAGGACGATGCGGTAGCCCTCCTCGCGGAGCGCCTTGCAGGCCTGGGTGCCGGAATAATCGAACTCGCAGGCCTGTCCGATGATGATCGGACCCGCACCGATGATCAGGATCGAGGAGATGTCGGTGCGTTTGGGCATCGTGGGCCTTCTCAGGCCAAGCGCGCCCGATCGGGCACGGCTCGAGTGAGCCCTGCTCCCGGACGCGCGTGGCGGGAATGTCGTTGAGCCCCGCGTTTACACGGGCGACGGGCGCATTGGAAGGCCGGGACAACCGCGCAGTCTGGCCGCGCGCCCGGCGCATGGATGCGGCATCGATCCTTCGATTTGGAGGATTTATAAATTTTCACGAGAATTCATCGATTTCTTGCAGGAAATCGACGCCGGACCTTAAGCTCCGATGGCTCGGCCAGCGCGCTGATCGACATCATCATCGTTCGAGACTGAAAATGCTCAGGCGAGAGACACTCTACGCGATACTTCTGATCGGCTCGATGACGGGCGCGAACGCTTCGGAGGTCGCCATCAAGACTTTGAACAGCGGTCCGGGCGGGATGATGGTCTTCGACCCGGCCTTCGTGAAAATCCAGCCCGGCGACACGGTGCGGTTCGTGCCGGCCGACAAGGGTCACAATGCCGAGCTGATCAAGGGGATGGCGCCCGAGGGCGCGGTGCCGTTCAAGACGGTGGTCGGCAAGGAGGAGGCCGTGACCTTCGACAAGCCCGGCCTCTACGGCATCAAGTGCTCGCCGCACTACATCATGGGGATGGTCGGCCTCGTCCAGGTCGGCGACAGGCCCGACAATCTGGAGGCGGCCCGGGCGGTGCCGCAGAATAAGCTGGCCGCCAAGCGGTTCGAGCCGCTGTTCGAGAAGGTCCAGTAGGCGCCGGGGCGGCTCTGGCCGCCCCGATCCGTCTCAGAAGCCGGCGTGTAGCGCGGCGACCGCCCGGTCGATCGAGAGGTAGAACACTCCGAAGGCCACCAATGCGGCGGCCGCGAATTCCACGGCGACGTTCGAGAGCGTCTGCGCGCGGCGCAGGGCCTCGCGGCCGAAATAGACCGAGACCCAGGCGAGGGCGAGGACCGCCGGCATGGCGAAGAGGTAGGACACCGTGCTCTCGACGCGGTCGAAGCCGCCGGTCGGATCGATCAGCGCCCGGATGTTGCGCACCCAGGGGGCGTAGACGGCGGCGTAGAGGGCGGTCAGCCAGGACAGGCCCGCGGCGACGCCGAGATGGAAGGTGAAGCTGCGGTGCAGGCGGGAGAAATCGTCGCGCGCCTCGTCGATGGTCATCCGGCAATCCCCTGCGACGGGCCGCCGTCGCCGGGCGCGGATGCGCCGCCGTTCAGGGGCCGTCGTGGGCTCCCTTAAGCCGTCCGATCTGGCGGATTTTATGGCCCCGCCGCGGCCCGATTGGGATCGGGACGCAGGACTGAAAGGCCGCGCGTCGCGGCTCCGCCGCGCTCGCGAAGACGACGCGTCAGGCGCGCTCGGGCTCACCCGAGCGAATCAGCGTCACGAAGCGCTCGAAGAGGTAGTGGCTGTCGCGCGGGCCGGGGGAGGCCTCCGGGTGGTGCTGCACCGAGAAGGCCGGGCGGTCGGTGAGGGTCAGGCCGCAATTCGAGCCGTCGAACAGCGACACGTGGGTCTCCACGGCCGTCTCCGGCAGGCTGTCCGGGTCCACCGCGAAGCCGTGGTTCATCGACACGATCTCGACCTTGCCGGTGGTCTTGTCCTTCACCGGGTGGTTCGCACCGTGGTGGCCCTGGCCCATCTTCACGGTCCGGCCGCCGAGGGCGAGACCCATCAGCTGGTGGCCGAGACAGATGCCGAAGGTCGGCACCTTCTGGTCCAAGAGCTTGCGAATCACTGGGACCGCGTAGGCGCCGGTGGCCGCCGGGTCGCCGGGGCCGTTCGACAGGAACACGCCGTCCGGCTTCAGCGCCAGGATCTCCTCGGCCGTCGTGGTGGCCGGCACGACGGTGACGTCGCAGCCGGCCTGGGCGAGGAGGCGCAGGATGTTGCGCTTCACGCCGTAATCGATGGCCACGACCCTGAGGCCCTCGCCGGGTGCGCGCGTGCCGTAGCCGTTGCCGAGCGCCCAGACGGTCTCGGACCATTCCGACGGCGCGCGGCTCGTCACCGGCGGAACGAGGTCCAGCCCCTCCATCGGCGCGAGGGCCGCCGCGCGGGCCTTGAGGGCCTCGCGGTCGAAATTGCCCTGGGGATCGTTGGCGATCACGGCGTTGGGCATGCCCTGGTCGCGGATGCGGGCCGTGAGCGCCCGGGTGTCGACGCCCGTGATGCCGACGATGCCGCGCGCCCTGAGCCACCCGTCGAGATGCGACGAGGACCGCCAGTTCGACGGGTTCGTCACCGCCGAGGCGATGACGGTGCCGCGGACGCCCGAGGCCGGTGCTGCCTCCAGGCTCTCCAGATCCTCGTCGTTGGTGCCGACATTGCCGATATGCGGGAAGGTGAAGGTGACGATCTGGCCGGCATAGGACGGGTCCGTCAGGATCTCCTGGTAGCCGGTCATCGCGGTGTTGAAGCAGACCTCGCCGTCGGCCACGCCGGTCTGGCCGATGCCGAATCCCTCCAGAATGGTGCCGTCGGCCAGCACCAGCAGGGCCGTCGCGACGGGCTCGGCCCAGGGCTCGGGAGCCTGAGGCTCGGGGGCATGCGCGGCGGCGTCTTGCAGCATGGGCTGAGTCTCGCTTATGTCCGGCCGAAGGCGGGCGCCGGGTTGCGGCGCTCTCGGCTTGCGGCATGATCGTGTGCGGCGCTCTTAGCGAGCGGCCCGCGATGGGGTCAATGTGGCTCCGCTGCCGGCAGGGCTCAACACCCGCAAATCGCAGGCCAGCCCCCCGCTTCGACCGTTGGAAGGTTCATCGAGATGCTGCGCGCGCGCTTCACCACCGAGATGAAGGAGGCCATGAAGGCCGGCGACAAGGAGCGGCTGGCGACCGTCCGGATGATTCAGGCCGCCCTGAAAGACCGGGACATCGAGGCCCGCGGCAACGGCAAGGAGCCGATCTCCGACGAGGAGATCCTGTCGCTGCTCCAGAAGATGATCAAGCAGCGCACCGAATCGGCCGCGGTCTACGAGCAGGGCGGCCGGCCGGAACTCGCCGCCAACGAGCGCGCCGAGATCGCCATCGTCGAGACGTTCCTGCCGAAGCAGATGGACGAGACCGAGACGAAGGCCGCGGTCGAGGCGGCGATCCTCGAGACCGGCGCGGCCGGCCCGAAGGACATGGGCAAGGTGATCGCCGCCCTGAAGGGCACCTTCGCGGGCCGCATGGATTTCGGCAAGGCGAGCGGCCTGGTGAAGGCCGCGCTGGCGGCGAAGGGCTGAACCTCTCCCCGCAATCCTCCACCGGATTCCGGGCGTGTGAGGGACTCGGTCAAGCCTCTCGCGCTATAGGAGCGGGTTCACGCAACCCGTCCCAGGCCCCGTGCGCTATCCGCCCCACATCCTGGAAGAGATCCGTTCCCGGCTGCCGGCCTCGTCGGTGGTCGGCCGCCGCGTGCAGTTGAAGAAGGCCGGACGCGAGTGGCGCGGCCTGTCGCCGTTCAACGCCGAGAAGACGCCGTCCTTCTACGTGAACGACCAGAAGCAGTTCTACCACTGCTTCTCGTCCTCCAAGCACGGCGACATCTTCACCTTCCTAATGGAGACGGAGGGCCTCAGCTTCCCCGAGGCGGTCGAGCGGCTGGCGGGCGAGGCCGGCGTCAGCCTGCCGGCGCCCACCGAGGACAACCGCGCCAGCGAGCAGAAGCGGGCCGGGGCGATCGAGGTCATGGAGATGGCCGCGCGCTGGTTCGAGGAGCGCCTGCGGTCGGGCCAGGGCAGCGAGGCCCGCGCCTATCTCGAGCGGCGCGGGTTGCGGGACGAGACGCAGCGCGCCTTCCGCCTCGGCTACGCGCCGGGCGAGCGCTACGCCCTGCGCGACCACCTCGCCGGGCAGGGGGTCGAGAAGGCGCTGATGGTCGAACTCGGCCTGCTCGCGGCGGGGGAGGGGGTCTCCGTCCCCTACGACTATTTCCGCGACCGGGTGATGTTCCCGATCACCGACACCCGCGGCCGGGTCGTGGCCTTCGGCGGCCGGGCGCTCGCCAAGGAGGTGCGCGCCAAGTACCTCAACTCGCCGGAGACGCCGCTCTTCCACAAGGGCCGGACGCTCTACAACCTGCACGGCGCCCGCAAGGCCGCGCATGATCGCGGCTCGATCATCGCGGTGGAGGGCTACGTCGACGTCATCGCCATGACGCTCGCGGGCCATCCCGAGACGGTGGCGCCACTGGGCACCGCTCTCACCGAGGACCAGCTCGGGCTGCTCTGGCGCCACGCCGACGAGCCGATCCTGTGCTTCGACGGCGACAAGGCCGGCCAGCGGGCGGCCTTCCGGGCCCTCGACATCGCGCTGCCGCTCCTCGAGCCCGGCCGCTCGCTGCGGATCGCGCTGCTGCCGGGCGGCCAGGATCCGGACGACCTGCTGCGCTCGGGCGGCCCGACGGCCATCGACCAGGTGCTCGCGGCCGCGCTTCCCCTCTCGGAGCTGCTGTGGCGGCGCGCCCTCGAGGCGGGACCGGTCGACACGCCGGAGCGCCGCGCCGGCCTGACCCAGACCCTGCGCACCACCGTCGCGACGATTCGCGACGAGACCGTGCGGCGCTACTATCGCGACGATGTCGAGGAGCGCCTGCGCGGCCTGTCGCCCCGCGCCAACCGCGCCGCCGGCGCGGCCCCGCGCGGACGCCAGCGCTTCGCCCGGCCCGGCGAGCCCGTCTCGCCGCGCATCACCGGGAGCCCGAGTCCCTCGGTGACGGCCTCGGCGGGCTTCACGGGCGCCGCCCCGGTGCGCGAGGCGGTGATCGTCGGCACCCTGCTGGCCCATCCCGAGATGATGGCGGAGTTCGGCGAGGAGGCGGCCGAGCTCGACTTCGCCGATCCGGACGCGCGGGCGCTGCTGTCGGTCCTGCTGGCCTGCGCGGCCGAGGACGAGCACACGGCGCCCCAGGTGTTGCAGAACCGCATCAATCGCGCCGGAGTCACAGGGGCGGCCGACCGAATCCTCGCCCTGGCCCGCTCGCGGGACCGCACGACCCTGGCCCCGCACGCCGATCCTGCCCACCGCGCAGACGCGCTCCGACAGGCGATGATCTTGCACCGGCAGGCAGGAGCGCTACATAGCGAACTTCGCGAAGCACGGCAGGCGTTTGAGGACGATCCGACCGATGCCGGGTGGGCATGGCTCTGCGAAGTGAAGGCGAGGCTGGAAACCGTCATCGCCGCCGAGGCGGAGGCCGATGCACCGGTGTCGAGCGACTCGACGGCCGTGTGATGCCTGTGTCATGGCGGTGGCGGGGTGACGTGTCCCGCCATAGTTAACAATCGGTCAAGCCTCGGGCTTGCATACGGAAACCGACGACTCACGGCGACCGGAGCGATCCGGCGCCGATCTCATACAGCGGCGCCGACGGCGTGGACTGGCCTCATCGGGGCCTCCGCTACGCGCCGCGTGCGAAACAATAGGCTGATCATGGCGACGAAGGCAACGGAACGGGACGAGACGGACGCTGCCCCCGAGCAGCAGACCGACGGGCCGCTCCTCGACCTGACGGATGCTTCGGTCAAGCGGATGGTCAAGCTCGCCAAGAAGCGCGGCTACGTGACCTACGAAGAGGTCAACGAGGTCCTGCCCGAGGGGCAGTCCGATCCGGACCAGCTCGAGGACGTGCTCTCACAGCTCTCCGAGATGGGCATCAACGTCGTCGAGGCCGAGGAGACCGACGAGGCCGCGGGCGAGAAGGCCACGGACGGCGAGGAGGAGGAGGCCGAAGGCGGCGAGGTCGCCGAGGTCGCGCCGGCGCGCGCCGTCGCGGTCGCCACGACCACCAAGGAGCCGACCGACCGCACCGACGATCCGGTGCGCATGTACCTGCGCGAGATGGGCTCGGTGGAGCTCCTGTCCCGCGAGGGCGAGATCGCCATCGCCAAGCGCATCGAGGCCGGCCGCGAGGCGATGATCGCGGGCCTCTGCGAGAGCCCGCTGACCTTCCAGGCGATCATCATCTGGCGGGACGAGCTCGTGGAGGGCAAGGTCCTCCTGCGCGACATTATCGACCTCGAGGCGACCTACGCGGGCCCGGACGGCAAGAACGCGCCGCAGATCGCCGAGGGCGAGGATGGCGGGGACGACGCGGAGCCGCCCGCGCCGCCGGAGGGTGGCGACGACGAGGACGACCTCGAGAACAACGTCTCGCTCGCCGCCATGGAGGCGGAGATCAAGCCGCGGGTCCTCGAGACCTTCGACGCGATCGCCGCGAACTACCGCAAGCTGCGCAAGTTCCAGATCGAGGGCACCGAGCGCAAGGCCGCCGGTGAGCAGAACACCCCGGCCCAGAACCAGAAGCAGATCGAGCTGAAGGACATCGTCGTCGCCGACGTGAAGTCCCTGTCTCTGAACAACAACCGCATCGAGGCGCTGGTCGGCCAGCTCTACTCGATCAACAAGCAGCTGATCGGCCACGAGGGCCGGCTGATGCGCTTCGCCGAGAGCCACGGCGTGGCCCGCGACGAGTTCCTGCGCCACTACCAGGGCTACGAGCTCGATCCGAACTGGATGGAGCGCGTCGGTACGCTCGGCGGCAAGGGCTGGAAGAACCTGGTCGAGCGCGGCTCGAGGCAGGTGGCGGAGCTGCGCGCGCAGATCCTCGACCTCGCCTCGGAGACGGGCCTGGAGATCGGCGAGTACCGCCGCATCGTCAACATGGTCCAGAAGGGCGAGCGCGAGGCCCGTCAGGCCAAGAAGGAGATGATCGAGGCGAACCTGCGCCTCGTGATCTCGATCGCCAAGAAGTACACGAACCGCGGCCTGCAGTTTCTGGATCTGATCCAGGAGGGCAACATCGGCCTGATGAAGGCGGTCGACAAGTTCGAGTACCGCCGCGGCTACAAGTTCTCGACCTACGCCACGTGGTGGATCCGGCAGGCGATCACCCGTTCGATCGCCGACCAGGCCCGGACCATCCGCATCCCGGTGCACATGATCGAGACGATCAACAAGATCGTCCGCACGTCGCGCCAGATGCTGCACGAGATCGGCCGCGAGCCGACCCCGGAGGAGCTGGCCGAGAAGCTGGCCATGCCGCTGGAGAAGGTCCGCAAGGTCCTGAAGATCGCCAAGGAGCCGATCTCCCTCGAGACGCCTATCGGCGACGAGGAGGACAGCCACCTCGGCGACTTCATCGAGGACAAGAACGTCGTCCTGCCGATCGACGCGGCGATCCAGTCGAACCTGCGCGAGACCACGACGCGGGTCCTCGCCTCGCTCACGCCCCGCGAGGAGCGCGTGCTGCGCATGCGCTTCGGCATCGGCATGAACACCGACCACACCCTGGAGGAAGTCGGCCAGCAGTTCTCGGTGACCCGCGAGCGCATCCGCCAGATCGAGGCGAAGGCGCTGCGGAAGCTGAAGCATCCCTCGCGCAGCCGGAAGCTCAGGAGCTTCCTGGACAACTGAGCCCGCGCCGCGGACCGCGCGGCGCTTCCCCGTCGCCCGCGTTGCCTCGGTGCCGCGCGGCATCCAGTCTGGCGCCATGCTCGAACGCCGCCCGCCAACGCCCGGATCCCCGACGGCCTTCGCGGACGGCTCGGAGGCCGACGACGTGCCCTTCGGCGCGCTCCAGCCCTCCGTGGGCATCCGCGACTGGCTGCTCGGCGAAGGCGCGCGGATGCCCAACGCCGAGGAGATGCTGGCCGGGCTGGCCGAGCGCCTGATCGCGATCGGCGTGCCGGTGGACCGGGCCTCCACGGCGATCGACACCCTGCACTCGGAATATGCCGGCGTCGGCCGCATCTGGACGCGGGACGGCGGCACCACCGTGCGGCTGTTCCCCCACGGGGCCCGCTCGACGGACGCGTACCTCAACAGCCCGTTCCACACGGTCCACGAGACCGGCGAGTGGCTGATCCTCGACCTGTCGAAGACCCCGGACGACGCCTACGCGATCGTTCCCGACCTGAAGGCCGGCGGCTACACCCACTACGTCGTGGCGCCCCTGTTCTTCACGAACGGCACGCAGAACGGCATCACCTTCGCCACGCGGGCCCCCGAGGGGTTCCGGGACGACGACATCGCGATCCTCCGCTTCGTCATGCCGGCGCTGGCGGCCGTTATGGAGATGCGCGTCCTCAACAAGCAGCTCGACCACGTGCTCCGGCTCTATGTCGGCGACGAGCCGCACCGGGCGATCCTGGCCGGCGACATCCGCCGCGGGCAGGTGACCCGGATCCGCTCGGCGATCCTGTTCGCCGACATGCGCGACTACACCCGCACCACCGCCGACATGACGCCGGAGGAGGCGGTGGGCCTGCTCAACGTGTTCTTCGACTGCCTCGTGCCGCCGATCGAGCGTGAGGGCGGCGAGGTCCTGAAGTATCTCGGCGACGGCCTGCTGGCGATCTTCCGGGAAACCGGCGACGATCTGGGCGGCGCGGCCAAGGGCGCGCTCACGGCGGCCCAGCACGCCCTGGCGGCCCTCGACGAGGCGAACGCCCTGCACCAGTTCCCGGTGCCGGTGGCCGCCGGCATCGCGCTCCACCACGGCGAGGCCGCCTACGGCAATGTCGGGTCCGGCTCACGCCTCGACTTCACGGTGATCGGCCGCGACGTGAACCTCGCGAGCCGCATCGCGCAGCTGAACCGCGCCCTCGGCGAGCCGCTGCTGATGTCGAAGCCCTTCGTGGACTTCCTCTGGGGAGACCCGATCCCAATGGGAGAGCACCGGCTCAACGGCTTCGACGAGCCCATGGCGGTGTTCCGGCCGAAATTCCTGCGGCCGCGCAAGTCCAGCTGAGCGGCCCTCCGATCGGACCCGACGTCACGCGGCGCTCGCGGAGATCCGCCGCGATCTGAGGCTCGCGGGCGATCCGCGCGCGGTGCGTGTCACCACGTCGGCACGAACGGCAGAGCGTAGGGTGTGTGCCGGCAACCCCAGACCGGATCGATCATCTGCGCCATCACGTCCCGGGCCAGGGCGCCGGCGCGTATTGCGACCTCCCGCGGGACATGCGCCCGCTCGAGGATCTTCAGGCAGGCATGTCCGCAGGCGCTGAACTGGCCGCTGTGGTACGCGTTGAGGGCGAACTCGTCGAGCAGACCGTACTCGTAGACCCACGGGTTCAGGGAGATGCCCTCGCTCGGAAGCTCGAGAGCCAAGCCCGCCTCGGCGTAACGATAGCCTTCCGCGAACCGCTTCCTCAGCCTGCAGAATCGGCTGGCCCCGTGGCGCGCCTCCGCCCGTCCCGGACGGATTGCGGTGGCGCGCTCGTAGAGCTGCAGCACCCTGTCCTCCGGCTCGTCGAGGCGCTCCGCGTTCACCGCGGCCATCAGCAGGTTGAAATAGACCTCCTCGTCCCATCCGCCGAGATCGGCCCGCTTCAGGAAGCAGGCGAGCGCTTTCCGGTACTCGCCGGCGGCGTCGTAGGTGGTGCCGAGGTACATCGTGTACCGGGCGATCATGAAGGGGTCCGTCTCGACCGCCAGCGCCTTCTCGAGGACGGCGATATCCCGCGCGTCCGCCGTCGCGTCGCGGTGGCGGGCACCGTCGTCGCCCCGACGCATCGCGAGGGGGAGGATCGGTGTCTCTGTCACGCCGGGGCAGCTGAGGAATTCGTGCAGGACGCCCCGGTAACGCCAGTTCTCCCGGGTGCTGACCAGCTGGTTGCGCCAGTACCGCGTGTGCGCGTCGATGATCTCGAACCGATAGCCGGGCGCACGCAGCTTCGGCATCGTGAAGTCCGCCGGGATGATCAGCTCATCGTCGGCGTCGATGATCAATGCGTACTGCGCGTGACGCCGCGCGAGTTTCAAGGCCTCGTTCCGGTTGAAGGCGAAATCGACCCAGGGGCGCTCGACCAGGGCACCCGGTATGTCCGCGAGCGCGCCACGGACGACATCCTGGGTTCCATCCGTCGAGCCGGTATCGACGACGATCCAATGATCGATGATCGGACGAACAGAATCGAGGCAACGCCGGATAACGTGGACCTCGTCCTTCACGATCATGGACAAACAGATCGTCGATTCGCGATTCTTCATACCGAAGCCGTCCCGTCGTGCGCTCACGCGTCGGATGCGCAGTCATGAACGCTCCTAGCATTGCCGGAATGCGCTGACAAAACAATCATATCCTTCGGCAAGATTTGGATTAAATATCTGAAACGACATATAATCGGCCAGTTATATATAAATACTTCGGCTCACGGTCTTATGACTGCAAATACCCGCGACCGATAGACCGATCGAGCGGATCAGGAGACACCCGCCATCGGGCTGGCACGAGGCCCGAACGCCGTAGGTCATCGGCGCGGGCGTTGAGCCCGCAGCCGATCCCGTGGTGCAGGCCCGGGGCCCGCCACAGGCGCGCCTCGACCAGACAGATCAGCGTCGATCTCCGGCCGCTTCAGCCCCTGAGCGTCATCGTGCTGCCGGAGATGCCGAAATCGCGCAGACGCCTGAGGAACGACATGCCCAGCAGGCTCGTCGACAGGAGCCCGCGCGGGATCACGACCGCATCGACGTCCCGGACCGTGATCGATCCGATCTGCACGATGGCGATCCGGATCGGCGCCACGCGGACCGTGCCGTTCGCGGTGTTCCAGACGCGGGTGAAATCGGTCGGAGTGACCCGGATCCCGATCCGCGCGGCATCCTCCTCGGAGAACGCGCAGGCGCTCGCTCCCGTATCGACCATCATCGGCAGCGAGCGGCCGTCCAGCAGCGCGTTGACGAAGAAGTGGCCGTTGCGCCCGGCCTGGAGAGCCACGCCGGCGGCGTCGACTGCGGGAACGGGCTCCGGCGGCGGCGTGACGGCGAGGGCCACCGGCGCCGGCTTCATGCCGTCGCGCAGCTTCAGGGCGGCCGTGACACCGAGGAAGCCGAGCAGGCAGATCAATAGGATTGCGCGCACGCGAGTCCGCCCGTGACGTGGAGTGCCGGCGACCGGAGACGTTCCGGAATCCCGGTGATGAGAGGCCAGACCGGTGAAGGGATGGTGCGCGATCGCGGTCGCCGCCGCGGCGCGCGCGCCGATTCAGCTCCGCTTGGTGTCCAGATCGTCACCGGGATCCGCGGATTGTCGCGGGAACGACTGGATGCTCGCGGCGCGGGGTTGACCGGCAGCGGCCGGGGAGCCACATCTGCGTCTGTTCCAGGGAGATCCCCGGCAAGGGGCTGAGAAACCGCTGGCACGTCCGTCAGGACCTGCGGCGCGGAAATCCTTCGAACCTGATCCGGCTCATACCGGCGTAGGGATTGGACCGCGGCCGCCTGAAAGGCAGGCCACAGCTTCTCACCGAAGCGCACGGCCCGATCTCCGCGACGGCAATCCGCGGAGATGATTGTGCCCCTCGACCGACCCGCCTCACCGATCGGCCGCCGCCGCAACCCGGACGGCAGCGTCGCGCCGGCGACCCTTCCGGCGCGGACGGACGTCGCCGTGGTCGGCGGCGGGCTGATCGGGCTGTCGATCGCGTGGCGCCTCGCCCGGGCCGGCCGCGCCGTGACGGTGCTGGAGCGGGACACGATCGGGGCGGGCGCGAGCCTCGCGGCGACCGGCATGCTGGCCCCCGCCGCCGAGCACGAGCCCGGCTCCGACCCGCTGCTGCCGCTCGCCCTGGACTCGCTCCGGCTCTGGCCCGAATTCCGCGATGCCCTGCAAGCCGCGTCCGACCGCGCGATCGACTACCGGGCCGACGGCACCCTGGTGCTGGCGGTCGGCCGCGAGGAGGTCGAACGCCTGCGCTTCCGCTACGACCTTCAGCGCCGCTCCGGACTCGAGGCCACGTGGCTGCCGGGCAGCGAGGTGCGGCGCCTGGAGCCGGGCCTGCGCCCCTCCGTCACCGCCGGGATCCATTGTCCGCGCGACCATCAGATCGACCCCCGTCTGGTCATGGACGCCCTCACCGAGGCCTGCCGCCGCGCCGGCGTGATCCTGGCGGAGCGGACCCCCGTCACCGCCCTGGACTGGTCGGGTGGCCGCGTGACTGGGATCCGCGCCAGTGACCGCGTCGTCGCGGCCGAGACCGTCGTCCTCGCCTCCGGCGCCTGGAGCGGGGAGGGCGGCCTGCTGCCCGACGCGCTCGCCCTGCCGGTCCGCCCGCTGAAGGGCCAGTCCCTGGCCCTGCGCACCACCGCCCGGACCGGTACCCTGGCGCGGATGGTCTGGACCGAGCAGGTCCACATGGCGCCGAAGAGCGACGGCCAGCTCATCGTCGGCGCGACCGTCGAGGATTGCGGCTTCCGGCCCGGCGTCACCGCGGGCGGACTCTACGCCCTGCTGGAGGGTGCCCGCCGGGTGCTGCCCGGCATCGAGGAGATGGAGGTGGAGGCGGTCTGGAGCGGCTACCGACCGACCTCGGACGACGACGCGCCGATCCTCGACGCGATCGCCCCGGGCCTCGTCGCCGCCACCGGGCATCACCGCAACGGCTACCTGCTCGCCCCGGTCACCGCCGACGCGATCGCCGCGCTGGTGCTGCGCGGCGCGCTGCCGGAGGTGGCGCGTCCCTTCACCCGCGCGCGCTTCGGCCAGCCGGAAGCGCTGAGGGCCTCGGCATGAAACTCCTGGTCAACGGTGAGCCGCGCGAGTGCGCGGTCGAGACGGTGGACGCCCTGTTCCGCCTCGAGGCGGAGGAGAGCGGTATCGAGAGTCCGCAGGGCGTCGCCATCGCGCTGAACGGCCGCGTTCTGCGCCGCCGGGACTGGGGCGAGACACCGGTCGCGGAGGGCGACCGGGTCGAGATCGTCCGCGCCATGCAGGGAGGTTGAGCATGGACCAGAGTCACACGCCGCCGCGCCCCGAGGGTGGGGATGACAGCCTGACCATCGCCGGGGTGAGGCTGTCGTCCCGGCTGTTCATCGGCACCGCCGGCTACCCGACGCAGGCGATCATGCGCGACGCCGTCGCGGCGAGCGGCGCCGACGTGGTCACAGCCTCGATCCGCCGGGTCTCGCTGCAGGGCCACGGCTCGGACACGGTCAAGATCCTGAAGGGCAAGCGCTTCCTGCCGAACACCGCCGGCTGCGAAACGGCCCGCGACGCGATCATGACCGCCGAGCTCGCCCGCGAGGCGCTCGACACCAACTGGATCAAGGTCGAGGTGATCGGCGACCGGGAGACGCTCTACCCGGACGTGATGGAGCTGATCGAGGCCTGCCGCCATCTCGTGGACGACGGCTTCGTGGTGCTGCCCTACTGCAACGACGACCCGATCGTGTGCCAGCGCCTGGAGGATCTCGGCTGCGCCGCGGTGATGCCCATGGGCTCGCTGATCGGCTCCGGGATGGGTGTCGCCAACCCGGCCAACCTGGAGCTGATCTGCCGCCGGGCGACGGTGCCGGTGGTGGTCGATGCCGGGATCGGCACTGCCTCGGACGCGGTGATCGCCATGGAGCTCGGCGCCTCCGCCTGCCTGATCAACACCGCCGTGGCCAAGGCCGACGATCCGGTGCGGATGGCTCGCGCCATGGGCCGGGCCGTGGAGGCCGGGCGCGACGCGCACCGCGCCGGGCGGATCCCCCGCCGCGGCCGGGCCGAGCCGTCGAGCCCGCAGCTCGGCCTCGTCGGCTCGTGAGGGCGCTGCCGTCGCCGCTGCTCGCGGTGACGGATCGGCACGGGCATCCGCGGCCCCTCGCCGAGACCGTGCAGGCGGTCCTCGACGGCGGCGGGCGCTGGATCTGGTTCCGCGACAGGGACTTGGAGGCGGATGCCCGCCTGCGCCTCGGCGCGCGCGTGGCCGAGCGCGTGCGGGCCGCGAACGGCGTCCTGACGGTCGGAGGCGACGTCGCGCTCGCGCGCGCCCTCGGTGCCGACGGCGTGCATCTCGGCGGCGGCTCGGGACCGGAGGCGATCGCGGCGGCGCGGGCCACCCTGGGCGCGGCTGCGCTCATCGGCGTTTCCGCGCACGCGCCGCGTGAGGCCGCGGCCGCCGCGCGGGCCGGCGCCGACTACGTGACCCTCAGCCCCATCTTCACGACCACGAGCAAGCCCGGTTACGGACCGGCTCTCGGACCGGAGGGCCTCGCCGCCGCACGCGCGGTGGGCCTGCCGATCGTGGCCCTTGGCGGTGTCGGTCCGGAGGTGATCGGGGCCTGTCGCGCGGCGGGGGCTGCGGGCTTCGCCGTCATGGGTGGCCCGATGCGCGCCCTGGATCCGGCCGACGCGACCCGGGCGCTCCTGACGGCCTGGGGCGCAGCGGAGTCTTCAGCGGCTCGGACAGCCACGTAGAAATCTGCCCCCGTCCCGGCGAGCGCAGCGGAGCAAGACGGCCGATGCTGTGGTCGCCCTAGGCGTTGGACGGTCCGTAGGGCGGGCGCGGGATCGCCCGGTGCGCCGCGCGCAGCGCAGCCGACCAGCGCTCGCGCAGATCGTGGAAGTAGCCCTCGCCGGCCTCGATCCGGTGGTTCACCTCGAGCGTCAGCGCGTTCCGGCGGGCGACCGCGATGTCGATCGGCAGGCCGACGCCCAGATTGGAGCGCATGGTCGAATCCATCGAGACCAGGCTCACCTTGAGGGCGTCGTAGAGGTCGGTCGTGTACTTCACGGCGCGGTCGAGGATCGGCTTGCCGTACTTGTGCTCACCAATCTGGAGGAACGGCGCGTCGGTGCTGCACTCGATGAAGTTGCCGGCGGAGTAGATCAGGTACAGCCGCATCTCGCCGGTGCCGATCTGGCCGCCGAACAGCAGCGAGATCGAGAACCGGATATTGGCCGCCTCGAACCCGTCCTTCTCGATGGCGCGCACCCGCCGGATGGCCCGGCCGATCAGCTGCGCCGCCTGGAACATGGTCGGCGCCTCGACGAGCTTCTGCGGCGGCTCACCCTCCTCCTCACCGGGCACGCCCTCTTGGAGCAGGCTGAGCACCGACTGGGTGATCGAGAGGTTGCCCGCGGAGGCGAGCATCATCACCCGCTCGCCCGGCACGTTGAAATGGTGGAGCTTGCGGTAGGTCGAGATGTCGTCGAGCCCCGCATTGGTGCGGGTATCGGCGACCATGACCAGCCCTTCCTCCACCAGGACACCGACGCAGTAGGTCATCGTTTTCGGGCTCTCGTGCGGTCGGCGGACCGGGGTCGGGACGGTCAGGATTGAGCGGCGGCCCTGCCTTGCTCGACCCGGAGCTTCACGTCCAGTGTCTCGGTGCCACCGCCGGTCCGGCTGCCGCGGATCGGCGCCGCCCCGAGATAGTCCAGGCCGGTGGCGACGCGGATGTAGTTGTCCGTCGGGCTGACATCGTAGCACGGGTCGAACGCCACCCAGCCGAGATCCGGCACCAGGGCCTCGATCCAGCCGTGGGGCGCCTCGACATCCGCCTGCCCGTCCTCCCGGGCCCGGTAGCCGGCGACGTAGCGCGCCGGGATGCCGATGTGGCGGGCGGCGGCGATGAGCACGTGGGCGAGATCCTGGCAGATTCCGCGGCCCGCCGCGAACGCCTTGCCGGCCGGCACCGCGCCGCTCGCGGGACCGGGCTCGTGGGCCACAGCACTGTGGACCGCCCCCATCAGCCGGTGGAGTCGGGCCAAGGTCGCACCGTCGTCCTCGGCGGCGACGCGCTCCGCGAAGGCGTGCAACTCCGGGCTCGCGGCGCACAGGTCCGTGTCGCGCAGATAGAACTCGTCCGGCAGGCGCTCCACCGTGCCACGCACGACGCCGTGCGTGTCGTCGGTGTCGACCTCGCCGGTGACCCGGATGGTCAGGGCGTCGGCCGGCTCGTCCGGGGTGAACCAGTGGACGACGTTGCCGAACCCGTCCTCGCGGGCGGTCAGCCGCCCGTCGACGGTGGTGTCGATCCGCCACCCGCGGACGTACTGCCCATCATGGTCGCGCGGCGTCAGCCGCAGGACCTGCACGAGCCCGCGGGCGGGCTGCTCGTACGTGTAGATGGTCTCGTGAACCACGCGGATGCGCATGCGCCGTCCTGTCCGTCCTGTTCAGCCGACCAGATACTGCTTCGCGATCGCCTCGCCCACCTTGTTGTTCTCGGCGATGAACGCCTCGACGAACTCGTGCAGCCCGGTGGCGAAGACCCGGTCGATATCCTCGCCCTCCAGCTTCGCCAACATGTTTCCGGCGAGGCGCTGGCTCGGGCCCCGGCGGCCGTAGGCGTCGGCGATCAGGTCGAGATACTCGACGA
The DNA here is from genome assembly GCF_050281105.1 of Methylobacterium sp. NPDC080182. NCBI lineage: Bacteria > Pseudomonadati > Pseudomonadota > Alphaproteobacteria > Hyphomicrobiales > Methylobacteriaceae > Methylobacterium > Methylobacterium sp. NPDC080182. Next base: position 213,613 of record NZ_JBNNWO010000011.1, on the reverse strand, counting down.
TCACGCCGTAGCAGTTCGCGAAGGAGCGCGGCATCTGCTTGTTGAGCATCAGGAGGTCGGCCACCAGCAGCGGCTTGATGCTCTCCCGGTAGACCCAGTGGTAGGCGTTGAACGCCGACACTTCGCGCAGGATCGTGGTCCACTGGAAGTAGTCGAGGCTGCCGCCCACCGTCTCGTCGTGCGGCAGCAGGATCTGGTACTTCACGTCGAGGATGCGGGCGGTGTTGTCCGCCCGCTCGATCGCCGTGCCGAGCCGGGTGAACCAGAAGGCGTCGTTGCGCAGCATCGTCCGGAAGGCCGAGCCGTCGAAGGTCAGCGAGACGGTCTTCACCCAGTCGAGGAAGCGGCCGAACTCGTCGCGGTTGAGGTCCTTGCCGGCGTAGTTGCGCAGTTCCAGCCACGCGCCGTTGATCGCGTCCCACATCTCGGTGGTGAGCGCCGTGCGCACGGAGCGGGCATTCTCGCGGGCCGCCTCGATGCAGGAGCGGATCGATGACGGGTTGTGCGGGCTGAAAGCGAGGAAGTCGCAGACCGTGTCGGCGTTGATCGCGCTGTAATGGGTCTTGAACGCGTCGGGGTCGCCGGCCGAGGCCAGGGCCGATTCCCACTCGTTGCTCCCGCCACCGCCGTAGCTCGTCGGCAGCGACGCGAATCGGTGCGCCGCGTCGAGGATGCGGGCGACGAAGTCGGCGCGCTCGACGTAGCGGGAGAGCCAGAAGAGGTTGTCGGCAGTCCTGGAGAGCATCGGTCTTCAGCCAAGTCGTGCGGACCACGGTGTCCGCGCCTCGGAACGTCCGGAAATCGCGGAGCTCAGGCGTCGAGCACCCAGGTATCCTTGGTGCCACCGCCCTGGCTGGAATTGACCACCAGGGAGCCTTCCTTCAGCGCCACCCGGGTCAGGCCGCCCGGAACGATGCGGATCTTGTCGGCCCCGCACAGCACGAAGGGCCGCAGGTCGACGTGGCGGGGCGCGACGCCCGAGGCCACGAAGGTCGGGCAGGTGGAGAGCGACAGGGTCGGCTGGGCGATGAACCCGTCCGGGGCGTGCTTGAGCTTCTTGGCGAAGTCGTCGAGCTCGCGCTTGCTGGCATGCGGCCCGACCAGCATCCCGTAGCCGCCCGAGCCGTTGACCTCCTTCACCACCAGGTCGGACAGGTTGTCCATCACGTACGCGAACGCGTCCTTCTCGCGGCACCGATAGGTCGGCACGTTGTGCAGGATCGGCTCCTCGCCGGTGAAGAACTTCACGATCTCCGGCATGTAGCTGTAAACCGCCTTGTCGTCCGAGATGCCGGTCCCGACCGCGTTGGCGAGGGTGACCGAACCTCGCTCGTAGGCGTTCATCAGGCCGGGCACGCCGAGCACCGAGTCCGGGCGGAAGACCAGCGGGTCGAGGAAGTCGTCGTCGAGGCGGCGGTAGATGACGTCGACCTTCCGCGGCCCCTCGGTGGTGCGCATGTAGACGACGTCGTCCTTGGTGAAGAGGTCGGACGCCTCCACCAGCTCGACGCCGAGCTTGTCGGCCAGGAACGAGTGCTCGTAGAACGCGGAATTGTAGCGTCCGGGGGTCAGCAGTACGACGGTCGGGTCCCGGGTCGCCGAGCCCGGCGCGAGGCTGCGCAGGGTGGCGAGCAGGGCGTCCGGGTAGTTCTCCACCGGCGCGACCCGGTGCTTCGAGAACAGGTCCGGGAACAGGCGCAGCATCACCTCCCGGTTCTCCAGCATGTAGGAGACGCCCGACGGGATGCGGGCGTTGTCCTCCAGGACGAAGAAATCGTTCTCGCCGGTCCGGACGATGTCGATGCCGGCGATGTGCACGTAGAGGTCGTGCGGCACGCGGAAGGACCGCATCTCCATGCGGTAATGGGCGTTGCGGTAGACGAGGTCGGCCGGGATGATGCCGGCCTTGATGCATTCCTGGGCGCCGTAGATGTCCTTCAGGAACAGGTTGATGGCGGTGACCCGCTGCGTCAGCCCGCGCTCCAGGAAGGCCCATTCCGGCTTGGTGATCACCCGGGGGATGATGTCGAACGGGATCAGCCGCTCGGTCGACTCGTTGTCGCCGTAGACCGCGAAGGTGATGCCGATCCGGCGGAACAGCAGCTCGGCCTGGCTGCGGCGGGTGTTGAAATGCTCGGGCGGCGTGGAGTCGAGCCAAGCCTTGAGCTGGCCGTAGGCGTCGCGGACGGCCGCCGGATCGGCCGCGCCGATCCCGTTCATCTCGTCGAAGGCCGTCACCGCCATCTCGCTCCTCCCGTACGCTCCCGCTCTTGAGGCAAGAGGCGCGCCACCCGATCATGGCTATATCCGCGGGCGATAACGCTCAAGGAGGCCGGAGGATCAGATCAACTTCAGGCCTTTCAGGCTGGCGTGACCGTTTCGGCCGAGGATCACGTGGTCGTGGACCACGATCTTGAGCGGCGCCAGGACGGCCACGATCTCGCGGGTCATCGCCACGTCGGCCGCCGACGGGGCCGGGTCGCCGGACGGGTGGTTGTGGGCCAGGATGATGGCCGTCGCCGACAGTTCGAGCGCCCGGCGGGCGACCTCGCGCGGGTAGACCGGCGTGTGGTCGACGGTGCCGCGTCCCTGCACCTCGTCGGCGATGAGGTGGTTGCGCTTGTCGAGAAAGAGGACGCGGAACTCCTCGCGCGGGGCGAACGCCATGGTGGCGCGCAAGTACTCGTGCAGGGCGCTCCACGAGCCCAGGAGCGCGCGCTCGCGGATCGCGCCCCGGGCCAGCCGCCGCGCCGCGGCCTCGATCACCTTGAGGTCGGACGCGACCCCGGCGCTCACGCCCTCCACTTCCATGAGCCGCGCCGGCTCGGCGCTGACCACCTCGGCGAAGCTGCCGAACCGGGCGACCAGCGCCTTGGCGAGGGGCTTCACGTCGCGCCGGGGAATCGCCCGGAACAGGACGAGCTCCAGCAGCTCGTAATCGGGCAGCGCGTCGGGCCCCGCGGCGGAGAACTTCTCCCGCAGGCGGTCGCGATGGCCGTGGTAGTGCGGCGTCTCCTTCTCGACCGGCGACGGGGCGGCGCTGTTGGCGAACAGCCCCGCCTCACCGTCGTCCTGCCGCTCGGGCACGGCCGGTCAGGCGGCCGGGTTGACGGGCTGGTGCAGCCCCTTCGGCGAGATCGTGAAGATCTCGACGCCGGTCTCGGTGACACCGACCGTGTGCTCGAACTGGGCGGAGAGCGAGCGGTCGCGGGTCACGGCGGTCCAGCCGTCGCCCAGGACCTTCACGGCGGGCCGGCCCAGATTGATCATCGGCTCGATCGTGAAGAACTGGCCGGGTTTGAACGGCACGTCGTAGCTGGCCTCGACGTAGTGCAGGATCGTGGGCGCGTCGTGGTAGGTGCGCCCGAGGCCGTGGCCGCAGAAATCGCGCACCACCGAGCAGCGCTCGCCCTCGGCGTAGGACTGGATCGCCCGGCCGATGTCGTTGGTCGATCCGCCGGGCTTCACGGCGGCGACGCCCCGCATCAGCGCCTCGTAGGTGATCTCGCACAGGCGCTGGGCCTTGCGCGGCACCTCGCCGACATAGGCCATCCGGCTCGAATCACCGTGCCAGCCGTCGAGGATCAGGCAGATGTCGAGATTGACGATGTCGCCCTCGCGCAGCGGCTTGTCGTTGGGGATGCCGTGGCAGACCACGTGGTTGATCGAGGTGCAGATCGACTTCGGATAGCCGCGGTAGAGCAGCGAGGCCGGATAGGCGCCGTGATCCATGGCGAAGGTGTAGGCGAGCCTGTCGAGCTCCTCGGTGGTGACGCCGGGCTGCGTCGCCTCCATCAGCAGGTCGAGGGCCTCGGCGGTGAGCCGCCCCGCCCGGCGCATGCCCTCGAAGCCCTCGGGTCCGTGGATCGGCGGTTCCGGGGCGCGGCGCGCACCCTGCGCACTGGCCTGTTCCTGCTGCATGATCGGGACTTTTTTCGCGGCGGCGTCAATCGGGCTTCGCCCTATGTACGGCGCGGGGCCCGCGAGTCCAAGCCGCATCGGTCGTAGGTCGGGCGAGGCTTGCGCCGGTCGCGGGGCTGGCGGCATAAGCGGCCGCGAGACGCCCGGGAGCGCGCTGGCAGATTCGCCGCGCGGTCGGTCGCGGGACAGGCGAGGGCCGGATGGCAGGCAAGGCGGTACCGCACTTCCACAACGAGCCGGGCGTGCCGGTGATCACCGTGGGCGTGAAGGAGTTCATGTGCATCGGCGCGCTGCCGCCGTTCGACCACCCGCACGTGTTCCTCGACATGGGCGCCGACAGCGAGATCATCTGCCAGTACTGCTCGACGCTCTACCGCTACCGGGCCGGCCTGAAGGCCGACGAGGCGGAGCCGCAGGCCTGCGTGTGGCGGGACGACGCCAAGGTCGCGGCGGAGTAGGCGCCGCCCACCGTGCCTTCTGGCAGTCCATCACTGCGGATCGGGATCGTCGGGGCCGGGATCGGCGGCCTGACGGCGGCGCTGGCGCTGTCGGATGCCGGCCACGCCGTCACGGTGATCGAGCGCCGGACCGGCTTCAGCGAAGTCGGGGCCGGGATCCAGATCTCGCCCAACGCGAGCCGGGTTCTGGCGGGCCTCGGGCTCTCCGCGGCGCTGCGCCGGGCGGCGAGCGAGCCGCCCGCCGTCGATGTGCGGGCCCTGGACAGCGGCCGCCGCATCGGCGGCGTGGCGCTCGGCGCGCAGGCGCAGAGCCGCTTCGGCGCGCCCTACTACGTGATCCACCGCGCCGACCTGCAGACGCTGCTGCTCGACGCGCTCCGGAGCCGCTCGACGATCCGCCTGCTGATGGGGCGCACCGTCACCGCCGTGTCCCAGACCGCGTCCGAGGCCGTCCTCACCGTCGAGGGCGCGAGCGGGGCCCAGCCGGTCGCCTTCGACCTCGCGATCGGCGCGGACGGGCTGAGGTCCCGGCTGCGCGCGCATCTCGATTCGGCGCCGCTCCGCCCGGGTCAGGCCGCGGCGTGGCGCGCGCTCATCCCGATGGAGGCGGTCCCGCAGGACCTGCGCGGCGGCGCCACCGGCCTGTGGCTCGGCCGCGGCCGGCACGTCGTGCATTACCCGGTGCGGGACGGCCAGTTCCTGAATGTGGTGGCGGTGGTGCCCGAGGCGGTGGGCGACGAGGGCTGGGGCCGGCTCGGGGAGCCGGCCGTGCTGCGCGGGCATCTGCGCGGCAGCGCCGCGCCCCTGCGCGACCTCCTGAGCCTGCCGGATTCCTGGCTGGTCTGGTCGCTTGCCGACCGGGCCGTGGCGCGCCCGCTCGCCCGCGACCGGCTCGCGCTGATCGGCGATGCCGGCCACCCGGTGCTGCCCTATCTCGCGCAGGGGGCCGCCCTGGCGATCGAGGACGCCGCGGTCCTGACCCGCGCGCTGGCGGACCACGCGGACGTGCCGGCCGCGCTCGCTGCGTTCTCGGGCGCGCGGACCGCACGGGTGCGACGGGTTCAGAAAGCGGCGCGGAGCAACGGCCGGACCTACCACGCCGGCGGCGTGGTGGCGTTCCTGCGCAACGCCGTGATGGCCCGTCTCGGCCCGGACGGCATGCGCGACCGCTACGCCTGGCTGTATGGCTGGACGCCCCCCGCTTGATCGGACCCGCCGCCCCCGCTACCGAGGGTGCATGCGGACGTGGCGGAACCGGTAGACGCACGAGACTTAAAATCTTGCGGCCGCGAGGCCGTGCGGGTTCGAGTCCCGCCGTCCGCACCAGCACGCAGCGCGACGCCGGACCGGGATGCCGGAGGGGAATGGCGTGGTCTACGTGCTCATCATCATGCTCGCCGGCTCGGGCTCCGCGATCGGATCGGTCGAGTTCAACACCAAGCAGGCCTGCGAGGCCGCCGCGAAGCAGATCGCCGAGGCGGAGCGGCCCTACGGCGGCGCCTCTCCGGTGACCGTGTGCGCGCCGAAGGGGTGAGGCGGACGCGGCGGCCGTCGCGCCGGATGGATCGCATTTGAGCGATCGCCGAAACCGGCCCTTGTCGTGTCCCTGCCAGAGTGGCGGCGGGGAGATTCCGGTATGATCGACGCCCTTCAGACCGCCGCGACCGGCATGACCCGGGCCACCGACCGGCTCGGGAGAGCGGCCGAGACCATCGCGGCGAGCGGCGCGCCCACCGGCGACACGGCCCTGCCGCCGGCCGCGCAGGTGGACCTGTCGGGCGCCGCGCTGAACCTGATGGGGTCGCAGTCGGCCTTCGCGCTGAACGCCGCGGTGGCGCGCTCCGCCGACCGAATGATGGGCCAGCTCCTCGACGTCACCGCCTGAGAGCGGGGAGGGCGAGTCCGGCCAGGATCGCGGCCGCCGCGAAGAGCAGGGCCACGCCGACGAGGCGGTAGGCCACGACCCCCACCACACCGCCCGCCAGGAAGGCGCCGACGGTCAGCAGGTACAGCCGCAGCCGCTCCGGATCGTGGGGCTTGAGTGGATCCGCGCCGGATGGGCCGCGGTCCAGCCAGCGCGCGAGTTCGATGCCGATGTCGGTGATCATGCCGGTCACGTGCGTGGTCCGCACCCGCGATTCGGAGATCTTGGTCACGGCCGCGTTCTGAAGGCCCAGGACGAAGCTCAGGCCGAGTACCAGGGCGTGGCTCCGCGCCGGCTCGTGGAGCGGCAGCACGAGCAGGCCGACGGCGACGAGGAGGATCGCCTCCGCGCAGACCCCGTAGGCGTAGGCGCCCGGTCGGTGCCCGCGGCGGCGGCGGCGGATCAGCAGCGTCGCGGTGGCGGCGCCGAGCACGAACAGGACGACGAGCAGCCCGGCCTGCAGGGCGAGGAGCAGGTCGCCCGTGCCTGTCCGGTCCGAGATGGCCGAGACGTTCCCGGTCATGTTCGAGGCGTAGAGGCCCACCGCGTAGAAGCCGGCGGTGTTCAGCGCGCCGGCCACCCCGGCGAGGGAGAGGGCGAGCGCCCTGTCGGCCTCCGGGGTGCGCGTCTCGCCTTCGTGGACCAGCATGGACCCGTCGATGACCCGTCGGTGGGGTGCCGCAAACCCGATTCGGTCGGCGCCGCCACCGTCTTAAGCCACGCGCCCGGGCGCCGTCACGGCGCCGGGCGCAACCCCCGGCTCACCAGCCGCGATAGCCGTAGCCGCCCTCGTAATCCCCGCCCCAGTGGCGGGCGGGGCCGTAGCCGACCGGGACCCGCTCGTAGGTCACGGTCCGGCGGGTGGCGTAGACCGGCGCGTCCTCCTCGTAGACGCGGTAGACCGGGGGCCGCCGCACGACCACGGGAGCCGGGGCGTAGCCGTAATCCGCGTATCCGTAGCCGTAGCCGGGCGCCGCGTGGGCCTGGGTCGCAGCGCCGATCAGGGCGCCGGCCGCGAGGCCGCCGATGATGCCGGCCGCGATGGCGCCGCCGCCGCGGGCCTCGGCGGCGGTGGAGGCCAGGGTGCCCGCGCCGATCAGCGCGGCGGCCGAGAGCAGAGCGATGCGTGTCATGACCTGTCTCCGGTGGGTGCGGGGAGCGCCTGCGGCGCCCCGGATCACACGAGGGACAATGCCGCGCCCGCGCTGCACCGATGCTGAAGCCGACCTGCAGCCACGGTTCAGCTTGCCGGTCCGGCCTCCGTGTCGGGGGCGGTCCGGATGTAGCCTCGGGAGATCAGGCGACTGCGCTCGCGCGTGCGCCGCTCGGCCTCCATCAGGTCGGACAGGGCGTCGGCGATCGCGCAGCGCAGGGCGATCCCGGCATCGCCGCCCGCGAAGCCGAGATACGCGGTGCTGATCGCCTCGACGGGGCATACGTGATCGTCGCGCTGGGCCAGGACCTGGGTCAGCATCGGGTTCTCCTTCGTCGCGTCCGGGAACGAAAAGAGAACAAGCCATAAGGGTTAACGTTCCGTCAACGGCGGCCGGGCCGGCCGCGCGTGACCGGCCAAACCCTGTGGACAACGCCGTTCCCGCTGCCGGACGACTGTGGATAAGCCGGCTCACTCGGGCATGCGCGGCAGCGGCTTGCCGTCGGCGGGAATCGGGTAGCGGGCCGCATTCAGCTCCATCGCCAGGAACGTGTAGTAGCCGGAGATCGCCGCCAGATCGACGACGCCGGGCTTGCCGAACCGGGCCTCGGCGCGCGCGAAGGTCGCGTCGGAGTCGCGCTTCGTGTCCTGGAGCTCGGCGGTGAAATCGTACACGAGGGTCTCGTCGTCGCTCATCTTCGCCGGCCGGCGGCCGTCGCGGATCGCCGCGATGATGTCAGCGGAGATGCCGGCCTTCTCGGCGATCGGCGCGTGGACGTACCACTCGTAGTCCTGCGTCCAGCGGCGGGCGGTCATCAGGATCACCAGCTCCGAGAGCGTGGTGCCGATCTTCGGCTTGAAGCGGAGGTAGTCGCCCATCGACCGGGCGAGCGTCATCACCTCCGGCGAGTACATGAGCGGCTCGAACGGCCCGAAGGGCGGCTTGCCGCGCGCCTGCGCGAAGGCCTCGGCCGCCTGCTTCTGCTCGGGCGTGTAGTCCTGGGGCGGGATGGTCGGCAGCCGGTCCTGCGCCCGCGCCGCCACGGTCGCCAGCGGGGTCGCCAGCGGCAGGGCCAGGGCGAGGGCGGCCAGAGTCAGCGCGCGGCGGCGGAGGGTCATCGTTTCGCTCCCGTTGGATCTGTGCAGTCGCGCCGCACGATCGCGGCGGCGCCGCGCGGCCACCAGGGCCCGGGGCGGCAAGCCCGTGTCGAATCGCGCGCGGCGTCACGGGAATGCCGGACGCGTCGCGGTCCCGGGCCCGGCCCGGTTGCGCTCGGCGCCGCACCGCGCCATCAGCGGCCGCGATGGCCGGTCCCGCACCCGTGCTGCCGATCGAGGCGGCGCTCCCCGATCTGCGCCGCGCGCTCGCCGCGCGGAACGCCGCCGTCCTGGTGGCGCCCCCCGGCGCCGGCAAGACGACCCGCGTGCCCCTCGACCTGCTCGCGGCGCCCTGGCTCGACGGGCGCAAGATCGTCCTGCTGGAGCCGCGCCGCCTCGCGGCCCGGGCCGCCGCCGCGCGGATGGCCCAGACTTTGGGCGAGCCGGTCGGCGGCACGGTCGGCCTGCGCGTCCGCCTCGGCTCGAAGATCTCGGGCCGCACGCGGATCGAGGTGGTCACCGAGGGCGTCTTCACCCGGATGATCCTGGACGATCCGGAACTGTCCGGGGTCGGCGCCGTCCTGTTCGACGAGTTCCACGAGCGCTCCCTCGACGCCGATCTCGGCCTCGCGCTGGCGCTCGACGCGCAGGGCGGCCTGCGGGAAGACCTGCGGATCCTCGTCATGTCGGCGACCCTCGACGGCGCCCGGATCGCGCGGCTGATGGGCGACGCCCCGGTCGTGGCCTCCGAGGGGCGCGCCTTCCCGGTGGAGACGCGCTACGCGGAGCGCGATCCGAACCGGCGGATCGAGGACTCGGTCGCCGAGGTCACCTTGCGCGCCCTGCGGGCGGATCCGGGCTCGATCCTGGTGTTCCTGCCCGGGCAGGCGGAGATCCGCCGGACCGCCGACCTGCTGGCCGAGAAGGTCGGCCCCGACGTGCAGGTCGCGCCCCTCTACGGCGCGCTGACGCCCGCCGAGCAGGACCGCGCCGTCGCGCCGGCCTCCGCCGGAACGCGGAAGGTCGTCCTCGCGACCAGCATCGCCGAGACCTCCCTGACCATCGAGGGGGTCCGGATCGTGGTCGATTCGGGGCTGGCGCGGGTTCCGGTCTACGAGCCGGGCCTCGGTCTGACCCGCTTGGTCACGGCCCGCGCCTCCCGCGCCTCGGTGGACCAGCGCCGGGGCCGCGCAGGCCGCACCGAGCCCGGCCTGTGCTGGCGGCTCTGGTCCGAGGCCGGCACCAACGCCCTGGAGCCGTTCACGCGGCCCGAGATCCTGTCGGCCGACCTCGCCGGGCTGCTCCTCGACTGCGCCGCCTGGGGCGTGACCGACCCGGGCGCGCTCGCCTTCCTCGACCCGCCGCCGGCGCCGGCCCTGGCGGAGGCCCGCACCCTGCTGAGTGAGCTGGGCGCCCTCGACGCCGACGGCCGCCTGACGCCGGTCGGCGCGCGGCTGCGGGCGCTGCCGCTGCCGCCGCGGCTCGCCCGGATGGTGACGGTCGCGGCCGGTACCGGCCAGGCGCGGGCCGCCGCCGACCTCGCCGCCGTGCTGGTCGAGCGCGGCCTCGGCGGCGACGGGGCCGACCTCGACGACCGGGTCGAGCGCTTCCGCCGCGACCGGGGCGGGCGCGCCGCCGACATGCGCCGGCTCGCCGAGGGCTGGGCCCGGAGCGCCGGGGCCGACGGGCCGGCGAGTCCGGATGCCGGCCCGGCCGCCGCCGGGCCGCTCCTGGCACTCGCCTATCCCGACCGGGTCGCCCGGGCGCGCGGCCGCGAGGGCGAGTTCGTGATGGCGAGCGGTCGGGCCGGGCGCCTCGACCCGGCGAGCCCGCTCGCCCGGGAGACCCATCTGGTGATCGCCGACCTCGCCGGGTCGGCCGGGAATGCGCGGATCCTGGCCGCGGCGGCGATCGGCACCGAGGCGATCGAGCGGCTCTTCGCCGACCGGATCGAGTCGCGCACCGAGATCACCTTCGATCCGCAGGCGGAGGCCCTGCGGGCGCGGGCGGTCCGGCGGCTCGGAGCGGTCAGTCTCGGGTCACGGCCGCTGCCGGTGCCGCCCGATACGGACAGCGCCGCGATCCTGGCGCGCGGCATCGCCGATCTCGGGATCGACCGCCTGCCGTGGACGCCGGCCCTGGCGCAGTGGCGGGCCCGGGTGACCTTCTTGCACGCCGCCGACGGCGTGGCCTGGCCCGACCTGTCGGACGACGCCCTGGCTCGCACCGCGGAGACGTGGCTGGCGCCTGCCCTAGTGGGGCGCGCCGCCCTGGCGTCGGTCACGGCGAGCGACCTCGCGGACGCCCTCCAGGCCCTGCTGCCCTGGGACCTGCGCGCGCGGCTCGACGCGGAGGCGCCGACCCATGTCGAGGTGCCGACCGGCTCCCGCATCCCGGTCGATTACGCGGCGGAGGAGCCGGCGCTGGCGGTCCGGGTGCAGGAGCTGTTCGGCCTCGACCGGCATCCCAGGGCCGGCGGGCGCCCGCTGGTCCTGCACCTGCTGTCGCCGGCGCAGCGGCCGATCCAGATCACCCGGGACCTGCCGGGTTTCTGGCGCGGATCCTGGGCGGCCGTGCGGTCCGAGATGCGCGGGCGCTACCCGCGCCATCCCTGGCCGGAGGACCCGCTCAGCGAGGCCCCGACCCGCCGGGCCAAGCCCCGGGGAACCTGACAGCTGCCCTCCGAGACTCCGACACGAACGGACCCGACGCGATGACGACCGACACGGATGCCCACGACCCCGCCGCCCACGACCCCTCCGCAGAAGGCTGGACGCCGGTGGAGGACAAGGGCTTCATCGCCCATGTCGGGCCGCTGCACGTCCGCGGTGCGGACGGCGCCTACGCGTTCCGGGCCGATCAGAAGCACGCCAACCTGATCGGCGTGGTCCACGGCGGCATGCTGATGAGCTTCGCCGACCGCGCCCTCGGCGAGACCGCGATGCGCGCCGCCGGAGGCGCCAACTGCGTGACCATCCAGCTGGAGATGAAGTTCATCGATGTCGGCCGACTCGGCGACTGGATCGAGATCCGGCCGCAGGTCGTCAAGCGCACGGGCTCCCTGGTGTTCATGCGCGGCGACGTCCGCGACGGCACACGTCTCCTCGCCACGGCGGACGGCGTCTGGAAGATCCTGAGGCGCCGTCCCGATTGACCCGCGCAGGACGACGGTCCTAACCTGCCCGGGCGCATCGCGGCGCAGAGGCCCGATGTGCGGGGGAGGATCGCATGCGACCGTCGCCGACCGACGCATCCGGGATCGCGGCTGAACGCGGGTCCGCCCCGCGATCCCGGCGCACGATCCTCGCGGGCCTGGGGGCCCTGGCCGTCACTGCCGGCGACGCGGCGGCCCGACCACCTACTTCACCGATCCGGACATCGTCACGGTCGACCCGGCGTTCGAGCCCTACATCGTGCCCAACAGTGCCATCCGCCGGCTCTGGACCGGCGCCCTCTGGGCGGAGGGACCGGCCTGGAACTCGGTCGGCCGTTACCTCGTCTGGAGCGACATCCCGAACAACCGGCAGATGCGCTGGCTGGAGGAGGACGGGCACGTCTCCACCTTCCGGACGCCGAGCAACAATTCCAACGGCAACAGCTTCGATCGACAGGGGCGACAGCTTACCTGCGAGCACGCAACCGGGCGGGTCGTCCGCTACGAGCTCGACGGCTCGGCGACGGTCCTGGCCGATTCGTTCGAGGGCAAGCCGCTCAACTCGCCCAACGACGTCGTCCAGCACCCGGACGGCGCGTACTGGTTCTCCGATCCGCCCTACGGCGCGCTGCTCTACGAGGGCCTGCCCGACGTCGCCGGCGGCCCGAGCAACCGGCAGGGCCGTCTCGATCCGCGGCTCGGCCAGCCCGCCGGGACCGTCCCGCGGCGACGCGTGCTCCCGAACGCCGTCTACCGCATCGACCCGTCCGGCCGGGTCGACCGGATGCTCACCGACGACGAGGTGCCCGACCCCAACGGCCTGTGCTTCTCGCCCGATCACCGGACGCTCTACGTCTGCTCCACCGGCAAGGGTCCCGGGGATACCGGACCCGGCGGCAAGGGCGAGATCTACGCCTTCGACGTCGGGGCCGGGGCGGCGCTCTCGAACAAGCGCCTCTTCTCGGACTGCGTCGTGGACGGGGTGAAATGCGGGCCCGACGGCCTGCGGACCGACGTCGACGGCAATCTCTGGGTGTCGAGCAATGCCGGCCGGGCCGTGGGCTACAACGGCGTCACCGTCTGGACGCCCCAGGGCAAGCTCATCGGTCGGATCCGCCTGCCGGAAGTGTGCGGGAATCTCACTTTCGGCGGCCCCAAGCGCAACCGCCTGTTCATGGCGGCGAGCCAGTCGCTCTACGCCCTGACGGTGAATACCCAGGGCGCCGGGCCGGCCTAGGATCGCGCACCTGCGATCCGGGACGGAACCGGCGCCGATCCTCCTCTCGGCCATGGCTGATCGGGCATCGCGACGCTATCTGTCACGGGCATGAGCGAGGATCCCGCCCCCGACCCGACCTTGAGCCGCCTCAGCGCGGCCCTCGGGGATCTGCCGAAGCGCGGGATGCCGCCGGTCGAGCGGTGGGACCCACCCTATTGCGGCGCCATCGACATCCGCATCGCCGCGGACGGGACGTGGTTCCACAACGGTTCGCCGATCCGACGGGACAAGCTGGTCAAGCTGTTCGCCACCATCCTGCGGCGCGAGCCGGACGGCCGGACCGTCCTGGTCACGCCGGTGGAGAGCGTGGGCATCACCGTGGACGACGCGGCCTTCGTGGCCGTCGAGATGGCGGTGGACGGGAGCGGGGCGGACCGGCGGGTCTCGTTCCGGACCAACGTCGACGACCTGGTGAGCGTCGACGCCGAGCACGCCCTCCGCTTCGAGGAGGCGCCGGACGGGGCGCTGAAGCCCTACCTCCATGTCCGCCGCGGGCTGTGGGCGCTCGTGACCCGGGCGCTCACCTACGACCTCGTGGACCTCGCCGAGGAGCGTCTGGTCGACGGGAAGCCCTGGCTCGGCCTGTGGGCCGGCGGCGCCTTCCACACGATCGCACCGGTCGCCGCCGCGTGAGCGACCCGCTCGCCGACTTCCTCGCCCGCGCCGCCGCCGGCCTGTCGCCGGACCCGCCCGGACCGGACGATCCGACCTCCAATCCCCGGGGCGACCACAGCCTCGATCCGGACGGGACGGCCGTGATCCCGCCGCCGCCGCACCGCCGGGCCGCCGTCCTCGTGCCGGTCGTGCCGCGCGCGGACGGTCCGACCCTGATCCTGACGATGCGGGCCGCCAACCTGCGCGACCATTCCGGGCAGGTGGCGCTGCCGGGGGGCAAGATCGATCCCTCCGATCCCGGGCCTGCGGACGCGGCCCTGCGGGAGGCCTACGAGGAGATCGGGCTGCCGCCCGAGGCGGTGCGGTTCCTCGGCTATCTCGACCCGTACCTCTCGGGCACCGGCTTCCTCGTGACCCCGGTCATCGGCCTGGTCGATCCCGGCGCGGTCCTGACGCCGAACCCGGACGAGGTGGCCGACGTCTTCGAGGTGCCGCTCCCGTTCCTCATGGACCCGGAGCGCTACCGCCTGCGCTCCCGCGCGTGGCAGGGCCGCGAGCGCTGGTTCTACGCCCTGACCTTCGGCGAGCGGCTGATCTGGGGCGTCACCGCCGGGATCCTGAACAATCTGCGGGAACGGCTCTACCCGGAGGCGGAGCCGGGCGACGCCGACCGCGCGGCGCGTTAGGCTGACCGCATGCTCCGCCGCATCCTCGAAGAGTTCGGCCTCTTCCTCATCCCCTTCGCGCTGTTCCTCGTCTACCTGCTGCTGTCCGGTCGCAATCCCCTGCGCCGGGTGCACTGGGACGCGCACCTGTTCCGCTTGGTCCTGGCCGGGCTGGCGGTGGTGATCGGCACCCTCGTCTACGAGGGCCTGTTCTCGGAGCGCCGTCCCGGGGGCTACGTGCCGACCCACATGGAGAACGGCCGCCTCGTACCCGGTGGCTTCCGGTGAGCCGCGCCCTCGATCCGGCGGGGCTGGCGGCCCTGCTCGAGCGCCCGGGCGTGCGCCGCGTCCTCGCGGCCCTGGACGCGCCGGGCGCGGAGACCCGCCTGATCGGCGGCTGCGTCCGCGACGCGCTCCTCGGCGCGCCGACCGCCGACATCGACATGGCGACGACGCACCGGCCCGAGGCGGTGATGCGGGCGGCGCAGCGAGCGCCCGGCCTCAAGGCGGTGCCGACCGGCATCGAGCACGGCACCATCACGCTGGTGACCGAGGACGGGCCGATCGAGGTCACGACCCTGCGCGAGGACGTCGAGACCGACGGGCGTCACGCCGTCGTCCGCTTCGGCAGCGACTTCCTCCGCGACGCCGAGCGCCGCGACTTCACCGTCAACGCGCTCTCCCTCAGCGCCGACGGAACCCTGCACGACCCGGTGGGCGGCAGGCCCGACCTCGCGGCCGGGCGGGTGCGCTTTATCGGCGACCCCACGACCCGGATCCGCGAGGACGCGCTGCGGCTCCTGCGCTTCTTTCGCTTCCATGCGCGGTTCGGAGCCGGCGCGCCCGACGCCGCGGCCCTGGCGGCCTGCGTGGCCGCGCGGGACAGCCTGGACCGGCTCTCTCGCGAGCGCGTGCGCGCGGAATTCCTGAAGTTGCTCGCGGCCCCCGGCGGCGCGGCCATGGTGACGACGCTGAGCACGACCGGGCTGCTGCCGCGGATCACCGGCGGCGTCGGGGAGCTCGGGCGGCTGGAACGGGCCGCAGCCGCGGGCCTGCCTCCGGTGACGCGCCTCGCAGCCCTCGCCGTCGGCGCCCGGCACGACGCCGACCGGCTGCGCGCGCGGCTGCGCCTGTCGAAGAGCGAGCACGGGCAGCTGCTCGGCTACGCCGGGGCGCTGGCCGATCTCCACGGATGCGCGGTGCTGGACGCGGTCGCGGCGCGAGCCCTGGCGGCGGAGCACGGCCTGTCGTGCCTGGCCGAAGCGCTGGCGATCCTGGCCGGAGAGCCGCGGCCCGCCGTGACGGAGGCGGCGCGGGCGGCCCTGCGGGCTCTGGAGGGGGAAGGGGCGTCGCCGGCCTTTCCCCTGGCGGGGGCGGATCTCGTCGCGGCCGGTGTGGCGCCGGGGCCCGGGATCGGGCGCGGGTTGGCCGCGGCGCGGAGGATCTGGCTGGAGCGGGGCTGCCCGACGGACGCGGCAGCGCGGGCCGACCTGCTGGCGCGGGCGCTGGAGAGCGCCCGCTGAACGAGGCTCAGAGCTTCAGGAGCGCCTTGGTCTCCTGGAGCTGGACGATCTGGCCGTTCAGCTCCTCGCGCTTCTGCAGGTCCTCGGTGGCGTCGCGCTGCATCTCGATCGCCTCGATGTCGCGGTCGAGGGATTCGTGCGTCAGCTCCTCGATCGGGGCGGCGCGCTCGGCCAGCACGGTCACGGCCGTCGGGCCGATATCGGCGAAGCCGCCGCGGACGTAGATCCGCTTGCCGCTGCCCTGGCTCTCGGTGATCACGATGACGCCGACCCGGAGGGAGGTCAGCACGGGCGCGTGGCCCGGCATCACGGTCATCTCGCCCTCGGTGCCGGGCAGCTGAACGGCGGTCACCTCGCCGGAATACAGCGTCCGCTCGGGGCCGACGAAATCGAAGTGGAAGGTGGCCATGGCCTGACGTGTTCCCGGATCGGCGGCGCGCGCCCCGCCAAGCGGGCGGAGCGTCTCGGAAAAAGGCTGCGCGGACGGCACCGGTCAGGGTCGCCCGCGCGGCCTCTGTCCCCTTCCCGCGCGGGGAAGGGGGTGTCGTCTTACGCGGCCTTGAGCTTCTTGGCCTTCTCCTGGGCCTCCTCGATGGTGCCAACCATGTAGAAGGCGGCCTCCGGGAGGTCGTCGTAGTCGCCGTTCACCAGGCCCTTGAAGCCCTTGATGGTGTCCTCGAGGGCGACCTGCTTGCCCGGCGAGCCGGTGAACACCTCGGCCACCGAGAAGGGCTGCGAGAAGAAGCGCTCGATCTTGCGGGCGCGGGCCACGGTCAGCTTGTCCTCCTCGGACAGCTCGTCCATGCCCAGGATCGCGATGATGTCCTGGAGAGCCTTGTAGCGCTGCAGGGTCTGCTGGACGCGGCGGGCGACGTCGTAGTGCTCCTCGCCGAGGATCGCCGGCGACAGCATGCGCGAGGTCGAGTCCAGCGGGTCCACCGCCGGGTAGATGCCCTTCTCGGCGATCGAGCGGGACAGCACGGTCGTGGCGTCGAGGTGAGCGAACGAGGCGGCGGGCGCCGGGTCGGTCAGGTCGTCGGCCGGCACGTAGATCGCCTGCACCGAGGTGATCGAGCCCTTGGTCGTGGTGGTGATGCGCTCCTGGAGGGCGCCCATGTCGGTGGCGAGCGTCGGCTGGTAGCCCACCGCCGAGGGGATGCGGCCGAGGAGCGCCGACACCTCGGAGCCCGCCTGCGTGAAGCGGAAGATGTTGTCGACGAAGAACAGCACGTCCTGGCCGTCGTCGCGGAACTGCTCGGCGATGGTCAGGCCGGTCAGGGCGACGCGCGAGCGGGCGCCCGGCGACTCGTTCATCTGGCCGTAGACCAGGGCGCACTTCGAACCCTCGGCGGAGCCGTGCTCCTTCGGGTCGACGTTCACCTTGGACTCGATCATCTCGTGATAGAGGTCGTTGCCCTCGCGGGTGCGCTCACCCACGCCGGCGAACACCGAGTAGCCCGAGTGCACCTTGGCGATGTTGTTGATCAGCTCCATGATCAGCACGGTCTTGCCGACGCCGGCGCCGCCGAACAGGCCGATCTTGCCGCCCTTCGCGTAGGGGGCGAGCAGGTCCACCACCTTGATGCCGGTGACGAGGATCTGGGCCTCGGTCGACTGCTCGGCGTAGGAGGGGGCCGGCTGGTGGATGGCGCGGAACGTGTCGGCCTGGACCGGACCGGCCTCGTCGATCGGCTCGCCGATGACGTTCATGATGCGGCCGAGCGTGTTCATGCCGACCGGAACCTTGATCGGCTCGCCGGTGTCGGTGCACTCCTGGCCGCGGGTCAGGCCCTCGGACGTGTCCATGGCGATGCAGCGGACGGTGTTCTCGCCGAGCTGCTGGGCCACCTCGAGGACGAGGCGGGCGCCGTTGTTCTTGGTCTCCAGCGCGTTCAGGATCTCGGGCAGGTGGCCCTCGAACTGCACGTCGACCACGGGGCCGATGACCTGGGTGATCTTGCCGACCTTGTTGGAGCCGGTGCCGGGGAGTGCGGTGTTCGCCATCGTTAACCTACCCTTCAAGCTGTGCGGTCGGGTCGCGGTGCCTCAGAGGGCTTCCGCACCCGAGATGATCTCGATGAGTTCCTTGGTGATCATGGCCTGACGCGTCCGGTTGTAGATCAGCGTCTGCTTCTTGATCATCTCGCCCGCGTTGCGGGTCGCCGAGTCCATGGCGCTCATGCGCGCGCCCTGCTCGGAGGCGGCGTTCTCCAGGAGCGCCCGGTAGATCTGCACCGTCAGGTTCTTCGGCAGCAGCGTCTCGAGGATCGCCTCCTCGGACGGCTCGAATTCCAGGGCGGCGTTGCCGGCGGCCGCCTTCGCGGTCGTGTCGACCGCCGGCAGCTCCGCGGGGATCAGGCGCTGCGCGGTCGGGATCTGCGAGATGACCGAGCGGAACTCGGAGTAGAACAGGGTCGCGACATCAAACTCGCCGTTCTCGAAGCGGGTCAGGATCTTGTCGGCGATCGAGGCGGCGAACTCGTAATCCACCGGGCGGTTGCCGCGGATATCCATGCTCTCGACGATCTGGTCGCGGTACTGCCGGCGCAGCGCGTCGAGGCCCTTCTTGCCGACCGTCATGATCTTGACGGTCTTGCCCTCGGCGGCGAGCTTCTGGGCGTATTCGCGCACCGCGAGGCGGACGATCGACGAGTTGAACGCGCCGGCGAGGCCGCGGTCGCCCGTGCACACCACGAGCAGGTGCGTCTGCTCGGAGCCGGTCCCGGACAGGAGCCGCGGGGCGCCGACGCCGCCGACGAGGTTGCCCGCGAGGTTGCCGAGCACCGCCGACATCTTCTCGGCGTAGGGACGGCCCGCCTCGGCGGCCATCTGCGCCCGGCGCAGCTTGGCGGCGGCGACCATCTGCATGGCCTTGGTGATCTTCTGCGTCGCCTTCACCGAGGTGATGCGGTTGCGCAGGTCCTTCAAACTCGCCATCGGGTGAGGTCCAGGTCCGTTCTATGGGCCTCTCCTTCCCTCGGCGGGAAGGAGCCGGAAGTTCGGGCGGTGCGGCGGGGACCGGGATCCCCCCGCACCACCCAAGATCCCTCCCCGCGGGGAGGGGCCTCACATCAGCCGATCGACTTGGCGACGCTCTCGACGACGCTCTTCAGCTTGCCGGCATTCTCGTCCGACAGGTCCTTGGAGGCGGCGATCGAGTCGAGCAGGTCCTTGTGCTTGGAGCGCAGGGTCGAGAGCAGCGCGTCCTCGAACGGGCGGACCTTGGTCACCGGCATCTTGTCGAGGTAGCCGTTCACGCCGGCGTAGATCACCGCGACCTGCTCTTCCATCTTCAGCGGCGAGAACTGCGGCTGCTTCAGGAGCTCGGTGAGCCGCGAGCCGCGGTTCAGGAGGGCCTGGGTGGAGGCGTCGAGATCCGAGCCGAACTGCGCGAAGGCGGCCATCTCGCGGTACTGCGCGAGCTCGCCCTTGATCTTGCCGGCGACCTTCTTCATCGCCTTGGTCTGCGCCGAGGAGCCCACCCGCGACACCGAGAGGCCGACGTTCACCGCCGGGCGGATGCCCTGGTAGAACAGGTCGGTCTCGAGGAAGATCTGGCCGTCGGTGATCGAGATCACGTTGGTCGGGATGTAGGCCGAGACGTCGTTGGCCTGGGTCTCGATGACCGGCAGCGCGGTCAGCGAGCCGTTGCCGGCGGCGTCGCCCATCTTGGCGGCGCGCTCGAGCAGGCGGCTGTGGAGGTAGAACACGTCGCCCGGATACGCCTCGCGGCCCGGCGGGCGGCGCAGCAGCAGCGACATCTGGCGGTAGGCCACGGCCTGCTTGGAGAGATCGTCGTACACGATCACGGCGTGCATGCCGTTGTCGCGGAAGTACTCGCCCATGGCGCAGCCGGCGAACGGCGCGATGAACTGCATCGGGGCCGCGTCGGACGCCGTGGCGGCGATGACGATGGAGTACTCCAGCGCGCCCTGGTCCTCCAGGACCTTAACGAACTGGGCCACCGTCGAGCGCTTCTGGCCGATGGCGACGTAGATGCAGTAGAGCTTGGCCTTCTCGTCACCGCCGGCGGTGTGGCCCGGCTTCTGGTTCAGGATCGTGTCGAGGGCGATTGCGGTCTTGCCGGTCTGGCGATCGCCGATGATCAGCTCGCGCTGGCCGCGGCCGACCGGGATCAGGGCGTCGATCGCCTTCAGGCCCGTGGCCATCGGCTCGTGCACCGACTTGCGCGGGATGATGCCCGGGGCCTTGACGTCGACGCGGCGACGCTCGGTCGACTGGATCGGGCCCTTGCCGTCGATCGGGTTGCCGAGGGCGTCGACGACGCGGCCGAGCAGGCCCTTGCCGACCGGCACGTCCACGATGGCGCCGGTCCGCTTGACGGTCTGGCCTTCCTTGATCTCGCGGTCGGAGCCGAAGATCACGATGCCGACGTTGTCCTGCTCGAGGTTCAGGGCCATGCCGCGCACGCCCGACTCGAACTCGACCATCTCGCCGGCCTGGACGTTGTCGAGGCCGTAGGCGCGGGCGATGCCGTCGCCGACGGACAGGACCTGCCCGACCTCGGAGACCTCGGCCTCCTCGCCGAAGTTCTTGATCTGCTCTTTCAGGATCGCGGAGATCTCGGCGGCGCGGATGTCCATACTCGGGCCTCTGTCGCTGATGCGTCTATGCGTGTTCGGGTCGGATGGGGGCGCTTACCGCGCGGCCCGCATCGCGAGGCGGATACCGTTGAGCTTGGTCTTGAGAGAGGCGTCGACCATGCGCGAGCCCATCTTCACGACGAGGCCGCCGATCAGGCTGGGATCGACCACGAGGTCGACGGCGACATCGGCCTTGGCGATGTCGCGCAGCGACGCCTTGATCTCCTCGATCACCGCGTCGGAGGGCTTCTCGGCCACCCGGACCTGAGCGCGCACGATGCCCTTCGAGTCCTGGACCAGGGTCCGGAACGCGTCGATCATGTCGGGCAGGGCGAAGAGCCGGCGGTTCGAGGCCGCGAGGCGGATGAAATTGCCGGCGAGGCCGCCGATGCCCGCCTTGTCGAGCACGGCGCCGATGGCGGCCGCCTGCTCCTCGGCGCTGAAGACCGGGCTGCGGACGAGGCGGCGGAGATCCGCGCTCTCCTTCAGCAGCGTGTCGAATTGATCGAGAGACTCGGCGACCGCGTCGACCTGGCGCTCGTCGCGCGCGAGCTCGAACAGGGCGGAAGCGTACCGGCCCGCCACGCCTGCGACCAGGGGACCAGCCTCGGAACCGTTCTGCGCCACCCGTCGCTCTCTTCTCTGGTTGCCCGTCCGCTCCGCGCGCTCCGGCTGGAGCGCGGTGCGAGACCGTTCGGGACGTGGGATCGCGCCGGCAACGGACAGGTCGAGAACTGTCCTCGCGGCGCGGCGACCGCCTAGCATGCCAGCATGGCCGCGCGCAACACGGCAGGCGCCCGTCGCTGCGCGTCAGGACGGCGGAAGTGTGACGCGGGTCCCGCCTCAGCAGGCGAGCCGGTCGCAGCGCCGCACGCTCGCGATCATCTTGGCCATGGCGCCGGCGCCGGGATGCCCGAGGATCCCGCTGTTGCCGATCACGTAGGACGGCGTCGCGTAGAGGCCGAGATCCGCGGCCATCCGCATCTGGCTCTTCAGCGCCGCGCGCACCTCCTCGCTGTCGGCGATCTCCTCGACCTCCGCCTGCGGGATCCCCATCGTGGCGGCGACGGCGAGCGCGCCGGGCCCGTCGATGCGGCCGGGCTTGCCCAGCAGCGTCTGGTAGAAGCGCCACGCGGCCTCGGAGCCGAGCTTGCGCTGCACCGCCAGCATCACCTTGGCGGCCTGGGCGGATTGCGGCGACAGGATCGGGTTGTGGACAAGCCCGATCCGCAGCTCCGGATCGCTGTCGTGCAGGGCGACCACGTCGGCGGCCGCCTTCCGGCAGTACGGGCAGTTGAAGTCGAAGAACTCGTAGAGCGTGGTCCCGGCATCCCGCGGCCCGACATAGGTCACGCCGCGCAGGGCCGGGATCTGCCCGGTGATCTCGCCCGGCAGGATCGAGTTCGCCACCGCGCGCCCGTCGTCGCCCGTCACCGCGACCCGCTGGCCGTAGGATTGCGCGGAGGCGCCGGTCAGGCCGGCACCGAAGGTGGCGGCTGCGGCGAGCAGGAGACGTCGCGAGACAGGCTTCGAAACAGGCATGGGACTCGTCCGGGGCATCGCTGTCCCGCTCCGGCCGCGCCGAAGCGGAGCCGGACCAGAACCAGGGGGTCGAGTCGGTTTCATGGCCGAGCGGCCGTGAACGTCGCGCTACCGCGCGGCGGGCGCGGCCTAGCGCAGCCCCTTCGGCCGGTCGCCGGTCGCCCAAGCCAGGGCCTGCTCGAGCCGGTCGTTGCCCCAGAACAGCTCGCCGTCGTCGACCAGGAACGTCGGCGCCCCGTAGATCCCGCGGGAGCGCGCCTCCTCGACGCTGACCCGCAGCTTCGTCTTGTTGGCCTCGGCGGCGGCGGCCCGCACGGTCTGCGTGCCGTCGAGCCCGAGCGAATCGAGGATCTCCGCGACGGCCGCCGGCTCCGCGATCGAGCGGCCCTCGGCGAAGCTCGCGGTGAAGACCGCCTTCGAGAACGGCACCAGCCACGGCTGGTCCTGGCCGAGGATCGCGACCCGCACCGCGCTGAGGCTGTTCTGCGGGAACTGGGCGGGGCGCGTCACCGGCGGCAGGCCGAGGCTGGCGGCCTCGCGCTCGACGTCGCGCCACATGTTCTTGCCCTTGGCCGCGTAGAGATTGAACGGCGAGGTGGTCCAGCCCTGCGCGGCGAAGAGCGGCCCGACCAGGAAGGGGCGCCACCGGATCGCCACGTCCGCCTCGGCGGCGGCGGCCTCGACGCGCATGGCCGCGAGGTAGGAGTAGGTGGAGGCGAATTCGTACCAGAACTCCAGAATTGGCTGGCGCGCCATAGACTTCGCTTCTCCGATGCACTCTCGCGGCGATGACGACCTGCAACGCCCGCGCCGTTTCTGACACAACCGCAAGGCCGTCGTGAGGCGAAACGCGGCCGATCCTCCGGCATCTCGGCTACGCGCGAGGCGGCGCGCCGGTTGCAGGCCGGTGACACCCGCGATAAGCCGCAAACGCCGAGCCAGATCCCTCGCCCAGTTCCGGAAGTCCCATGTCCGTCCCCGCGAAGAGCCCCGTGAAGAAGGTCGTGCTGGCCTATTCCGGCGGCCTCGACACATCGATCATCCTGAAGTGGCTGCAGACCACCTACGGCTGCGAGGTCGTCACCTTCACGGCCGATCTCGGCCAGGGCGAGGAGCTGGAGCCCGCGCGCCGCAAGGCGGAGCTGCTCGGCATCAAGCCCGAGAACATCTACATCGAGGACCTGCGCGAGGAATTCGTCCGCGACTACGTCTTCCCGATGTTCCGGGCGAACGCCGTCTACGAGGGCGTCTACCTGCTCGGCACCTCGATCGCCCGCCCGCTGATCGCCAAGAAGCAGATCGAGATCGCCGAGCGCGTCGGCGCCGACGCGGTCTGCCACGGCGCCACCGGCAAGGGGAACGATCAGGTCCGGTTCGAGCTCGGCTACTACGCGCTGAAGCCCGACGTCACGGTGATCGCACCCTGGCGCGAGTGGGACCTGCGCTCGCGCGAGCAGCTCATCGCCTTCGCCGAGCAGCACCAGATCCCGATCGCCAAGGACAAGCGCGGCGAGAGCCCGTTCTCGGTGGACGCCAACCTCCTGCACGCCTCATCGGAGGGCAAGGTGCTGGAGGATCCGGCCGTCGAGGTGCCGGACTACGTCTACTCGCGCACGCTCTCCCCCGAGGAGGCGCCCGACCAGCCGACGGTCATCACGATCGGGTTCGAGCGCGGCGATGCCGTCTCGATCGACGGCGAGGCTCTGTCGCCCGCGAGCCTGCTGACCAAGCTCAACGAACTCGGCCGCGCCAACGGCATCGGCCGGCTCGACCTGGTGGAGAACCGCTTCGTCGGCATGAAGAGCCGCGGCATGTACGAGACGCCGGGCGGCACGATCCTGCTGCCGGCGCACCGCGCCATCGAGTCGATCACGCTGGACCGAGGGGCCGCGCACCTCAAGGACCAGCTCATGCCGCAATACGCCGAACTGATCTACAACGGCTTCTGGTTCTCGCCGGAGCGCGAGATGATCCAGGCCCTGATCGACAAGAGCCAGGAGAAGGTCACCGGCACGGTGCGGCTGAAGCTCTACAAGGGCGGCGTCCACGTGATCGGCCGCGAGAGTCCGCACTCGCTCTACGACCAGGACCTCGTGACCTTCGAGGAGGGCGCCGTCGCCTACGATCACCGCGACGCGGCGGGCTTCATCAAGCTCAACGCCCTGCGCCTGCGCACCCTGGCCCAGCGCAAGAAGCGCGAGGGCTGAGCCCGGTGCCGGTCGCCGCCGTGCGGGCGGCCGCGACCGGAGGTAGCCGTCAGGCGGGGAGCCAGCGCTCGGCGGCCCGACGGAAGTCGCCGGGCCCGAGATCGGCGTAGCGCAGGAAGATCTGCAGGGCCGGCTGCAATTCGCGATGGAGGCGCACGAGCCGGGTCTCCGCGTCCTC
The DNA here is from genome assembly GCF_050281105.1 of Methylobacterium sp. NPDC080182. Lineage (NCBI taxonomy): Bacteria > Pseudomonadati > Pseudomonadota > Alphaproteobacteria > Hyphomicrobiales > Methylobacteriaceae > Methylobacterium > Methylobacterium sp. NPDC080182. The sequence goes on along the minus strand of NZ_JBNNWO010000011.1, from coordinate 189,292 downwards.
GTCGTCGTTCGCGGCCGCGCCCGGCACGGCGGCGAGAAGGCGCTTCATCGCCGCGGTGTAGGCGCCGTCCGCGCCGTAGGGCCGCTCCGGGTCGACGCGCGGCACCCCCTGCTCGGCGTTCCACCCGATATTCAGCTGCGGGATCAGCGCGAGGTGCTCGGGCGTCACCGCGAAGGTGATCAGGTCCGGGGTCTCGCCGGTGGCCGCGTCCCGGAAGACGTCGCCCACGGCGCCCGGATCGAGCTTGGCCAGACCGTTGTGGTACTGGTACCGGCCCGGCTTCAGCTGCCCGTTCTGGACGAAGACGGCGAGGCCGTCCTCGAGCGACCGGTGCTCCTCCTCGGCGCCCTCGTCGTCGCCGGTGACGTTGGCGATGTCGCCGTCGCGGTCGAGGCTGCCATAGGGGGCAGCCGGGTGGATGGTCGGCGCCCCCGGCTCGGCGCCGTCCCAGGCGACGACCATCCGGCGGATCAGGGCGATGCGCTCCAGGCTCAGGTCGTAGACGGCATCGCTCATCGTGTATCGGTCCCGGCTCTCACGCTTGGAAGGCCCGTCTTACAGAGGCGAGTCGCCCCCTGCTACCGCCGCAAGCAGCCCGTGAGGCCGTCGATCTGTCCCATCATCGCCTGGATCCGCGCGGCCCGGCGGCGCACCCCGGGGGAGGGCCGGCCGGCGCTGCGGGTGATCGGGTTCGGCAGCACGGCGGCGAGCAGGGCGGCCTCGTTGCGGGTCAGCCGGCTCGCGTCCTTGCCGAACCAGTGCCGGCTCGCGGCCTGCGCGCCGTAGATCCCGTCGCCCCACTCGGCGACGTTGAGGTAGATCTCCATCATCCGGCGCTTGCCCCAGAGCGTGTCGAGCGCCAGCGCCAACGGGATCTCGATGGCCTTCCGGATGTAGGAGCGGCCGGGCCACAGGAAGACGTTCTTCACCGTCTGCATGGCGATCGTGGAGGCGCCGCGGCTCGGGGAATCCTCGTCCTCGACCACGTCGCGGATCGCGCCGAAATCGACGCCGTGATCCAGGCAGAAGCGCTGATCCTCCGAGGCGATCACGGCCTGGGGCAGGGCCGGCGCGATGGCGGAGAGCGGGACCGGATCCCGACTCACCGGCTGAAGCGTCAACCACCGTCCCAGCATCAGGGTCGACGGCGGCATCACCGCGCTATAGACGAGCGCCAACGTCAGCGCGAGGACGAACCCGACGGCGGGGAGCAGCAGCAGCGCTCCCACAAGCTGTCGGACGCGACGGGAACGGCGCGGGCGCGCGAGCGGGAGGTCGCGACCTGCCGTCTCCCGCCTGCGTCGAGCCCCGTCCACCGTGAGTCCGTCCCCGCCCAACTGACACCCGATTGGTTTTCGCAAGGCCAGGACCGGACGTAAGCCCGATGACCCCGACCCCCTCAACGCAGGCACCGACCGGTTCGGTCAAGGCAGTCACGCCGGCCGCCGATTTTACCCACAGGTTGACGGAGGTCGCCGGCACGGTCGAGACCTTCCTGGTCGAGCGGCTCGGCCCCGCGGTCGGCGCCGGCGAGATCGCCCGGCCGCCCCGCCTGATGGAGGCCATGCGGCACGCCGTGCTCGGCGGCGGCAAGCGCCTCCGGCCGTTCCTGGCCATCGAGACCGCCCGGATGCTCGGCGGCTCCGAGGCCGCCGCGCTGGCGGCCGGCGCCGGCGTCGAGCTGGTCCACTGCTACAGCCTCGTCCACGACGACCTGCCGGCGATGGACGACGACGACATGCGCCGCGGCAAGCCCACGGTCCACAAGGCCTACGACGAGGCCACCGCCATCCTCGTCGGCGACGCCCTGCAGACGCTGGCCTTCGAGATCGTGGCCGACCCGACCTGGCAGCCGGATGCGCGCATCCGCGCCGACCTCGTGCTCGGCCTCGCCCGGGCCTCGGGCCTCGGCGGCATGGTCGGCGGCCAGCTCCTCGACCTCACCGCCGAGGGTCGGTTCGGCGCGGCCAACATGGACGTGGACGACACCCTGCGGATGCAGGCGATGAAGACCGGCGCGATCCTGGCCTTCTCGGTGGAGGCCGGCGCGATCGTCGGCGGTGCCGACAAGGACCAGCAGGCCGCACTCCTGCGCTACGGCCTCGCCCTGGGGCAGGCCTTCCAGATCGCCGACGACATCCTCGACCGGGAGGCCTCGCCCGAGGCCATGGGCAAGGCCACCGGCAAGGACAAGGATGCCGGCAAGGCGACGCTCGTCGACCGTCTCGGCATCGACGGGGCCCGCGCCGAGTGCGACCGCCTCGTCGGCGTCTGCGAGGACGCGGTGTCGTCCTGGGGGGAGGGCGCCCGCGTCCTGCGCGACGCCGCCCGCTTCACGGTCGCCCGCAAGACCTGATCGCGCCGGGCGGGGGAAACCCGGCCGCCGCCTCGGGCGGCCGGGCCGGGCCCGGCGGCCCGACCTCCGCGAATACTGCGCCACGACCACGCGAGGCACGCCACAAGCGATCGCGGCACCGCCGGATCGACACCCTCCGCGAGGCGGACCCGCGCCGTCCCGATCGGGGCCATCCGAACCGGAGGCGGGACCGCGGAGCGCGCGGCGCCGGTCAGAGCCGGGTGGTCTTGTTGTGGACGTCGAGGCACACGGCGGCGAGCAGGACGACACCCTTGATCACCTGCTGCCAGTCGACGCCGATCCCCAGGATCGACATGCCGTTGTTCATGATGCCGATGATGAAGGCGCCGATCACGACACCCGAGACCTTGCCGATGCCGCCCGCCGCCGAGGCGCCGCCGATGAAGCACGCGGCGATCACGTCGAGCTCCATCCCGACGCCGGCCTTCGAGTTCGCGGTGTTGAGCCGGGCGACGAAGATCATGCCGGCGAGGCCCGCCAGCGCGCCCATGTTGGCGAAGGTCAGGAAGGTCAGCCGCTCGGTCTTGATGCCCGAGAGGCGCGCGGCCTTGATGTTCCCGCCCAGCGCGTAGATCCGGCGCCCGATCGTCGTCCGCGTCGTCACGAAGCCGTAGAGCGTCACCAGCGCCAGCAGCACGAGGAGCACGTTGGGCAGGCCCCGGTACGCGCTCATCTGCCAGGCGAAGGCCAGGATCAGGATGGCGGTCACGCCGTTGCGGCCGATGAACGCCGCCGGGGACTCGGCCGGGCTCCCGTTCCGCAGCCGCGCCTGCCGCCGTCGCCAGTTCAGCCCGGTCAGCGTCGCGACCAGCGCGGCGGCGATCAGGACGGCGGTCCAGGGTCCGGCGCCGTTGACGAGGAAGCCCTTGGCGAGGAGCTGGAACACCTCCGGGAACGGTCCGATGGAGGCCCCCTGCAGCAGCACCTGCGTCAGGCCGCGGAACACCATCATGCCGGCCAGGGTGACGATGAAGCTCGGGATGGCGAGGTAGGCCACGAAGTAGCCCTGCAGACCGCCGATGACCGCGCCCACCGCGAGGCACAGGACGGCCGCCGAGAACGGGTCGACGTGGAAGCGGACCATCAGCAGGGCGGCGAGCGCCCCCACGAAACCGACCACCGAGCCGACCGACAGGTCGATATGCCCGGCCACAATGACCAGCAGCATCCCGAGCGCCATCACGACGACGTAGCTGTTCTGGAGGATCAGGTTGGTCAGGTTCAGCGGCTGAAACAGAACGCCGCCCGTCGCGACCTCGAAGAACAGCGTGATCGCCGCCAGCGCGAAGACGAGCCCGTAGGCGCGCAGCTGCGCCATCGGCAGGCGGCCGCGCCGCGTCCCGGCCGCGCTCGCGGATGCCGGGACGAGGTCGCTGCCGGGGCTCATGGACTTGCTCACTGTGATGTCGGTCATCCGTTCAGCCCCCTGGAGCGCATGATGGCGCGCATGATCGCTTCCTGGCCGGCCTCGGCGCGGTCGAATTCGCCCACGAAGCGCCCCTCGTTCATCACGTAGATGCGGTCGCAGAGGCCGAGCAGTTCCGGCATCTCTGAGGAGATCACGAGGACGCCGCGGCCGTCCTCGGCCAGCTCGTTGATGATGCTGTAGATCTCGTACTTCGCGCCGACATCGATGCCGCGGGTCGGCTCGTCGAGGATCAGCACCTTGGGCCGGGTGAACAGCCACTTGCTCAGCACGACCTTCTGCTGGTTGCCGCCCGACAGGTTCACGGTCTGCTGCGTCACCCCGACGGAGCGGATGCGCATCTTGGTGCGGTAGCCGGTCGCGACCCGGTACTCGGCCGCCTCGTCGATCACCGCGGCGGTGGAGATCCCGGGCAAATTCGCCAGGGTGGTGTTCCGGGCGATGTCCTCGCCCAGCACGAGCCCGAGCTGCTTGCGATCCTCGGTGACGTAAGCGAGGCCGGCCGCGATCGCCCGGTCGATCGTCGAGACGTCGACCTCGACACCCTCGATCCGGACCGTGCCCCGGATGTCCCGGCCGTAGGACCGGCCGAAGAGGCTCATGGCGAGCTCGGTCCGGCCCGAGCCCATCAGGCCCGCGATCCCGACGATCTCGCCCCGGCGCAGGCTCAGGTCGACGTCGCGCACCACCGCCCGGTCGGCGTGGACGGGGTGGTGGACCGTCCAGTCGCGCACCTCCATCAGCACCGCGCCGATCCGCGGCGTGCGGACGGGGTAGCGGCTCTCCAGCGTGCGGCCGACCATCGCCCGGATGATGCGGTCCTCGTCGATCGCGCCGCCGCGGCAGTCGAGGGTCTCGACGGTGCTGCCGTCGCGCAGGACCGTGATCCGGTCGGCCACCTTGGCGATCTCGTTCAGCTTGTGGGAGATCAGGATCGAGGCGATGCCTTGCGCCTTGAAGCGCAGCAGGAGCTGCAGCAAGGCCTCGCTGTCGGTCTCGCTCAACGACGCGGTCGGTTCGTCGAGGATCAGGAGCTTCACCTCCTTGGAGAGCGCCTTGGCGATTTCCACGAGCTGCTGCTTGCCGACCCCGAGATGGGTGACGAGGGTGTCGGGGCTCTCGTCGAGCCCCACCATCGCCATCAGCGCGCGGGCGCGGGCCTGGACACGATCCCGGTCGATGACCCCGAACCGGGCCGGCTCGTTGCCGAGGAAGATGTTCTCGGCGATCGACAGGTACGGCACCAGGGCGAGTTCCTGGTGTATGATCACGATGCCGAGGCGCTCGCTGTCCGTGATGTCCCGGAAGCGGCCCGGCCGCCCCTCGTAGGTGATGTCGCCCGTGTACGACCCGTAGGGATACACGCCGCTCAGCACCTTCATCAGCGTCGACTTCCCCGCGCCGTTCTCGCCGACCAGGGCGAGGATCTCGGCGGGCTCGACGGTCAGGTTGACGTCGGAGAGGGCCTTCACGCCGGGGAAGGTCTTGGTGATTCCCCGCATTTCGAGAACGGGCTGCATGCGGCGCCTACCAGCTCGGACTGCACGTTCGGCCCGCGCGACGGTCGTCGCGGCGGGGATCGGATCGGGCGGAGCGACCGGGCTCCGCCCCGGCATCGGTCACTTGAGCTGGTCGAGCGTGTAGTAGCCCGTGTCGATCAGGGCCGGCTTCCAGTTGGCCCGGGTGACGATCACCGGCGTGAGCAGGTAGGACGGGACGATCTTCTTGCCGTTGTCGTAGGTCTTCACGTCGTTGACCTCGGGCTGTCGGCCCGCCTCGATGGCATCGATCATCGCCACCGTCACCTTGGCCAGGTCCCGGGTGTCCTTGAAGATCGTCGCCGTCTGCTCACCGGCGATGATCGACTTGACCGATTGCAGCTCGGCGTCCTGGCCGCTGATCACCGGCAGCTTCACGCCGCCCGACCCGTAGCCCACGCTCTTCACCGACGAGAGGATCGCCGTGGAGATGCCGTCGTAGGGCGAGAGCACGGCATCCAGATGGGCGTTGCCGTAATAGGCCGAGAGCAGGTTATCCATCCGCGCCTGGGCGGTCGCGGCGTCCCAGCGCAGGGTGGACACCTTGTCCATGCCGAACTGGCCCGAGCGCACAACGAGCCTCTTCGCGTCGATGTAGGGCTTCAGCACCGACAGGGCGCCGTCGTAGAAAAAGTATGCGTTATTGTCGTCGGGCGAACCGCCGAACAGCTCGATGTTGAAGGGCCCCTTCCCGTCCTTCAGGCCGAGGGCGTCGACGATGGATGTCGCCTGCTGAACGCCGACCTTGTAGTTGTCGAAGGTGGCGTAGTAATCGACGTTCGCCGTCCCCCGGATGAGCCGGTCGTAGGCGATGACCCTGACGCCGCGCTCGCTCGCTTTCGACAGCACATCGCTGAGGGTCGTGCCGTCGATGGAAGCGATCACCAGAATCTTCACGCCGGTGGTGAGCATGTTCTCGATCTGGGCGAGCTGGGTCGGGATGTCGTCGTCCGCGTATTGCAGATCCGGCTTGTAGCCCTTGGCCTTCAGAAGCCTGACGATGTTGTTGCCGTCGTCGATCCAGCGCTGCGACGACTTGGTCGGCATGGCGACCCCGATCGGATCCCCGCCGGCCGCCTGCGCGGATGTCGCGGCGGACACGCCGAGGAGCGACAGGCCCAGGATGTATTTGAGAACCGTCTGCCTGGCAAACATAATCCCCCCTATCTATTCACAGCCGGACTTTGGCTTAAATTGAAGCGCGTCCATTTTTCTGTGCAGTCGATTGATTGTCTTATATTTAAGAACTGATCCTCAACTGAATCGGTGTAGGGCCGACCTCCATCCAGTGCCCGCCCGTCGGTTTCTGCTGGAGCCGATCCGGCGAACTCGGCCGGGTCGGCAGGCGGCGGCGCGATACAGGCGCCGCCGGCAGCCTCTTCGAAGGCCAGGCCCGCGCCCCGCGAAGCTCGGGCGTTAGATTTGTATGAGTTATAAAACGGGCCGTCAATCGGCACGCGCGGCGCCCCGTCTCGCGGCGCGGTCTCAGGTGTGTGTGGAGCGCGCCGCGGGTTCAGGTCCGAGTTTCGATCGCCGGTCAGCGCGATGGGGTCGCGCGGGCCACGGGGCGCGGCCGGCCGATCGGCACGGCGGCGATGACCGGTCCGCTCGATCGGATCAGGGCAGGCCGGATCGCGTGTCCGTGCCGCCAAGCAGTTCAGCGCGGCGTCGTCGCGCGGGCCCGGAAACCGCGTTGGTTCAGCCGCGGCCGACGAACGGCATCTTGGTGGCCATGATGGTCATGAACTGCACGTTGGCCTCCAGCGGCAGGCTCGCCATGGACAGCACGGCCTGACCGACATGGTCCGGATCCATCACCGCCTCGGCCCGCAGGGAGCCGTCCGCCTGCGGGACGCCGGCCTTCATCTTGCCGCCCATGGGCGTGTCGGCGTTGCCGATATCGATCTGGCCGCAGGCGATGTCGTAGGCCCGGCCGTCGAGGGAGGTCGCCTTGGTCAGCCCGGTCACGGCGTGCTTGGTCGCCGTGTAGGCGATGGAGTTCGGTCGGGGCGCGTGGGCCGAGATCGAGCCGTTGTTGATGATCCGGCCGCCCCGGGGATCCTGGTCGCGCATGATCCGGAAGGCGTGCTGCGTGCACAGGAACAGCGCCGTGAGGTTGGTGTCGACCACCTGCCGCCAGGTCTCGAGGGGCAAATCCTCCAGCGGGACCGCCGGAGCGCCGATCCCGGCATTGTTGAACAGCAGGTCGAGCCGGCCGAACTCCGCCTTGGTGCGCGCGAACAGGGCGGCGATCGAGTCGGGATCGGTCACGTCGGTCGGGACCGCCAGGGCCCCGTGACCGATCCGCGCGGCGACCTCCTCGAGGGGAGCCTGACGCCGCCCCGAGAGGACGACGCGCCATCCGGCGTCGGCGAGCGCCAGGGCGGCGGCCTTGCCGACACCCGTCCCGGCCCCGGTCACGATCGCGATCCGCTCAAGCCCCGACATGCGTTCCTCCCGGTTCCGGTGTTTCACCGCCTGTAGCGGATGGCCGCCGCCGCGCGAAGGCGTCGGCGTTTCAGATGCGGGCCGCGGTCACGGGGCGTACCGGCGGCCGCCATGCGCTATGGTGGTCGAAAGACACGGGGACGGGAACGGAACGATGGGGCAGGGTTCGTCGGCAGGCCTGCGCGGGACGAGCGACGCGGCGGTCCCGGCGTGAGCGCCCCCGAGATCCCGTTCCTCGCCGGCCTCGACGCGCCGGCAATCGCGGCCGTGCGGGCCCGGATGGAGCCTGTGGCGGTGCCGGGCGGCCGGACCCTGTTCGAGCAGGGCGAGACCGGGGACGCCCTGTACACGCTGGTCTCCGGCGCGGTCGGCGTCTCGGCGCGCGACCATGCCGGGCGGCCGACCCGGATCGCGCGCCTGCGGCCGCCCGAGACCTTCGGCGAGATGGCCCTGCTGTCGGACGCCCCGCGGGCGGCGACCGTTATGGCGCTGCGCGATTCGCACCTCCTGCAACTCACCCGCGACGCCTTCGAAGCGGTGATCGCCGAGCACCCGCACACGCTCCTCTACTTCGCCCGGATGCTCGCCGACCGCCTGCGGGCGATCTACGACGGCCACTCGGTCCACCACGCGCCGCGGATCTTCACGATCCTGGCCGTGACCGAGGGGCCCGATCCGGCGCGGGTGGCGCGGCAGCTCGCCGCCGCCTTCGACGCCCTGCTGCCCGGGAAGACCGGCTGCCTCACCGACTGGCCGGAGGGCGCCGACGAGGCGTGGTTCCAGGCCTTCGAGGGCGCCCACGCGCGCACGATCTTCGCGGCGCACGACATCGACTGCCCCTGGTGCCGCCAGAGCCAGCGGCGGGGCGACCATGTCCTGCTCCTCGCCGAGCCCGGCGCGCCGCCGCGGCCGGGCGCGGCGGCCTATCTCGACCGGGTGCGCTCCGACTGGATCCGCATGGACCTCGTCGTGCGCCAGGACCCCGCGGCCCGGCGCCCGAGGGCCCTGCATCCGGAGGTCGCCGCGCTGCCCGCGGCGATGCACATCCAGGTCCGGGACGGCGACCGGGGGGATCTGCATCGCCTCGCGCGGCTCGCCAGCGGATCGGCGCGCGGCCTCGTCCTCGGCGGCGGCGGGGCGCGGGGGCTCGCCCATCTCGGGGTGCTCAAGGCCCTCGACGAGGTCTCCTGCGCGCCCGACTTCGTGGGCGGGACCAGCATGGGCGCGATCATCGCGGCGAGCCTCGCCATGGGCTGGAGCGTCGCGGAGATCCAGGCCCAGATCGAGGCGTTCTTCGCCACCAGCAACCCGATCAACGACTACACGCTGCCGCTGCACGCGCTGACCCGCGGCGCCAAGGTCGATGCCGGCCTCGCGGCGCGCTACGGCGGCGTGCGCATCGAGGACCTCTGGCTGCCGTTCTTCTGCGTATCTTCGAACCTGACGACCGGCAACACCATGGTGCACCGCTCGGGCGACCTGCCGAAGGCCCTGCGCGCCAGCATCGCGATCCCCGGCCTCCTGCCGCCCGTGCTGTGCGACGAGGGCGTCCTGGTCGACGGCGGCATGATGAACAACCTGCCGGCCGACGTCGCCGCCGGGCTGGAGCGCGGCCCGGTCCTGGCCGTCGATGTCGGGACCGACCGGGCGTTCCAGGACATGCCGCAGCGCGGGTGGAGCGGCCGGCTCATGCGCAGGCTGATCGGCTCGCCGCTGGCGATGCCGGGCCTGGCCCCGCTGCTCCTGCGCGCCGCCACCGTGTCGAGCGACGCGCAGAGCCTGATGGCGGCGGCCCACGCGACCGCCGTGCTGAAGCCGCAGCTCTCCGGCATCGACCTGCGGGCGTGGTCGCGCTTCCGGGAATCGGCGGAGCTCGGCTACCGGGAGACCCGCGCGGGCATCGCGACCGGGACCCTCGCGCGCTGGCTCGATCCGATGCGCTGAACGGGTGCGCTGACCCGGTGCGCTGAGATGTCCGCGTGCGGCGGCGCACGCGCGGCGCCCGCGGCCCTGTAACCCGGACCATCCGCCGACGATCTCCGGTGCAACACGTCATCGGGAGACCGGAACCATGACCCATCCTGCCAAGACCCTGACCGGCGCCGTGCCCGGTTCCGCGCCGGACCGGCGCGCCGCGGCCGACCATTCCGGGCCGCACGCCCTCCTGCACGGCGCCGCCTTCGTGCTGCTGTGCCTCTGGACGCGGACCGCGCCGGAGCGTCTGCGCGACCAGCTCTCCCCGGACGCCGGCGACGGCGCCGCGCTCGGCTTCTGAGCGGATCGGACCGGAGGACGCGCGCGTTCTCCGCCGCGGGGGAGCCGGACATGACGGAGCGCGCGCGAGGATGACCGTCGCGGGAGTGAGGTTTCGCCGGATCGCCCTGCCGGAGGTCGGCCTGCACGTGGCCGAGGCGGGTCCCGAGACGGGGCCGCCGACCATCCTGCTGCACGGCTTCCCGGAATCCTGGTACGGCTGGCGCCACCAGATCGGGCCGCTCGCCGAGGCGGGGCTGCGGATCATCGCACCGGATCAGCGCGGCTACGGCCTCAGCGAAAAGCCGGCGGAGATCGCCGCCTACCACCTGGACCGGCTGGCCGGCGACGTCCTGGCCCTGGCCGACGCCTACGGCGCGCCCACGGTGCGGCTCGTCGGCCACGACTGGGGGGGCCTCGTCGCGTGGTGGGTGGCGAGCCGCCACCCCGAGCGGATCGACCGGCTGGCGATCCTCAACGCGCCGCATCCCGCGATCGTCGGCACCTACATGCGCCGCCACCCCGGTCAGTGGCTGCGCAGCACCTATGTGGGCCTCTTCCAGCTGCCGCGCCTCCCCGAGCGGCTGCTCACGGCGGATCGCGGCCGGGCCCTGCGGCGCGCGCTGACGACCTCCAGCCGGCCCGGCACCTTCGCGCAGGCCGATCTCGACCATTACGTCGCGGGGTGGCTCCGGCCCGGCGCGATGACCGGCATGCTGAACTGGTACCGGGCCCTGGTGCAGCTGCCCCGGGCGCGGCCGCCGCGGGTGCGCGTGCCGGTGCTGATCCTCTGGGGGCGACGGGACACGGCGCTGCAGCCCGGCTTGGCGGAGGCGAGCCTCGCGTACTGCGACGCCGGCCGGCTCCGCTGGTACGAGCGGGCCAGCCACTGGCTCGCCCACGAGGAGCCCGAGGCGGTCAACGCCGACCTCGGCGCGTTCCTCCGCTAGCCGCCTTGCACCCGCGTGAAAGCGGGCCGGTCCACGCGGGCAAGTTGTAGAGCGATATTCAATGCACGGCCGGATCTCGCAAGTCTCCGCGCCGGCGCGTGCGGACGCGCGTCGGGCGGTGCGGTAATCCGTTCGCTTCTCGGAAGCCACGTACTATTTTTCGCTCGCCGCTCCGGAACATGACGAGCACTTGTCACTTGGTGGTGGCCCATGAGGGCTGATCGGAGCTACTCCACGATGTCTTTTCGTTCTTTCCTGACCGCGGGTGTGGTCTTCGGCGGCCTCCTGGCCGGAACCGTCGCGTCGCAGGCCGCGCCCGCGATCGCGCAGCCCGGCTTCGCCGGATCCGACATGGTCGAGACCGTGGCGATGCATCGCCACCACCGCATGCATCATCACCGGATGCACCGCCATCACTCGACCCGGCACGAGCGCCGGATGCGGCGCATGAACACGATGCGCCACGGCAACCCGAACGCCCGCAACCCGTCGCGCCCGGGCTACCAGCAGCAGCTCGGCAACACCACGGGCGGCCCGCGCTACTGACATCGCGACCGCGCCCGGATCCCGCGCAGGCTGTGGCGGATCCGGGCGCCATCCACCGGCGATGCGACGTCCGGGCGCCTTCTCCCCAGGCGCATCGGTTCGCCCGGCCTGATTCGCCGGCGTCGCTCTGCTAAGAGGCGGCATGGCCAGAACCGCCGTTCGCCCCGCCGCCGACACGACGCCCACGCCCGGCCTGGACCCGGCCGGAGCGACGCCGATGATGGCGCAGTACATCGAGATCAAGGCCGCCAATCCGGACTGCCTGCTGTTCTACCGGATGGGCGACTTCTACGAGCTGTTCTTCGAGGACGCGGAGATCGCGTCCCGGGCCCTCGGCATCGTCCTGACGAAGCGCGGCAAGCACGCGGGCGGCGAGATCCCGATGTGCGGCGTGCCGGTCGACCGGTCCGACGACTATCTCAACCGCCTCATCGCCCTCGGCCACCGCGTGGCGGTGTGCGAGCAGACCGAGGATCCGGCCGAGGCCAAGAAGCGCGGGCCGAAATCCGTGGTCCGCCGCGAGGTCGTGCGGCTCGTCACCCCCGGCACGATCACCGAGGACCGGCTCCTCGACCCGGCCCGCGCCAACCTCCTCCTGGCCATCGGCCGCCGGAAGACAGGGGAGGGGGCGGTCGCCTACGGCCTCGCCGCGGTGGACATCTCCACGGGCCGCTTCTCCCTCAGCGAGGTCGCGGGCGGCGACCTGTCCGGCGCCATCGCCCGGCACGACCCGCGGGAGATCGTCCTGTCGGAGGCGATCCACGCCGATCCGGCCCTCGCGCGCCTCTGGCAGGAGAGCCGCGCGGCCGTCGTACCCCTCGCGCAGGCCGAGCTCGAGCCCGCGGCCGCCGAGCGGCGCCTGCGCGAGCAGTACGGGGTCTCGACCCTGGAGGGATTCGGCCAGTTCACCCGGGCCGAGATCGCGGCCGCCGGGGCGGCGCTGCTCTACATCGCCCGCACGCAGCTCGCGGCCCGTCCGCCCCTGGCGGTCCCGACCCGCGAGGATGGCGGCGCCACCCTGGCGATCGACGCGGCGACGCGGGCCAACCTCGAACTCACCCGCACCCTGTCGGGGGAGCGCGCCGGGAGCCTCCTCGCCACGATCGACCGGACCGTGACGGCGAACGGGGCGCGGCTGCTCGCCGAGCACCTCGCGGGCCCGTTGACCCATCTCGACGCCATCGCCCGGCGGCACGCCGCGGTGGCGTATCTGGTGGACGACGCGCGCCTGCGCGGCTTCCTGCGCGACGCCCTGGCCCGCGCGCCCGACCTCGCGCGGGCGCTCTCGCGGACGGGGCTCGGTCGCGCGGGTCCTCGGGACCTCGCGGCCATCCGCGACGGCCTCGCGGTCGCGGCGGATCTCGGCGCGCGCCTCGCCGCCATGAACGGCCTCCCGGCGGAACTCGCCCGGCTGGCCGAGCATCTGGTTGAGGCCGACCGGGCGCTCATCGCGACCCTGGCGGCGGCGCTCGCCGACGAGCTGCCCCTGAGCCGGCGCGACGGCGGCTTCGTCCGCACGGGCTACCACCCGGAGATCGACGAGGCGCGGACCCTCGGACAGGATTCGCGCAAGGTGATCGCGGCCCTTCAGGCGCGCTACGCCGAGCAGACCGGCTGCCGGACCCTGCGGATCAAGCACAACAACCTGCTGGGCTACTTCATCGAGGTCCCGCAATCGGTCGGCGAGGCCTGCCTGAAGGGCCTGCAGAGCGAGTTCGTCCATCGCCAGACCATGGTGGACGCGATGCGCTTCACCAGCGTCGAGCTGGGCGAGCTCGAATCGAAGATCTCGGGCGCGTCCGACCGGGCCCTGGCCCTGGAGGCCGCCGTCTTCGACGACCTCGCGGCCCGCGTGCTGGCCCAGGCCGAGCCCGTCGCCGAGGTGGCCGAGGCGCTGGCCGGGCTCGACGTGGCGGCGAGCCACGCGGAACTCGCCGTCGAGCTCGACTGGCGGCGTCCCGTGGTCGACGACTCGCTCAGCTTCGTCGTGGTCGGCGGCCGCCACCCGGTGGTCGAGGCGGCCCTGCGCCGGGCCGGCGAGCCGTTCATCGCCAACGACTGCGACCTTTCCGGCGACACGCGCGGCCGGATCCGCCTGATCACCGGCCCCAACATGGGCGGCAAGTCGACCTTCCTGCGCCAGAACGCGCTGATCGCGGTGCTCGCCCAGATCGGCGCCTTCGTGCCGGCCGCGGAGGCGCGGATCGGCCGGGTCGACCGGCTGTTCTCCCGCGTCGGCGCCGCCGACGACCTCGCCCGGGGGCAATCGACCTTCATGGTCGAGATGGTCGAGACCGCGGCGATCCTCAACCAGGCGACCCGGCGCTCCCTGGTGATCCTGGACGAGATCGGCCGCGGCACCGCGACCTTCGACGGCCTGTCGATCGCCTGGGCCTGCCTGGAGCACCTCCACGAGGTGAACGCCTGCCGGGCGCTGTTCGCCACGCATTTCCACGAGCTGACGGCGCTGGGCGACCGGCTGGCGCGGCTGGAGAACGCCACCTTGAAGGTGGCCGAGCACCGGGACGGCGTCGTGTTCCTGCACGAGGTCGTGCCGGGCGTCGCCGAGCGCAGCTACGGGCTGCAGGTGGCACGGCTCGCCGGCCTCCCGGGCAGCGTCGTGACCCGGGCCGGCGCGATCCTCAAGAGCCTGGAGAAGGCCGAGCGCGGCCGCCCGGCCCGCGCCCGGATCGACGACCTGCCGCTCTTCGCGGCCCTCGCGCCGCCCCCGCCGCCGGAACCGCCGCCGGAGGATCCGCTGGGCGCGCTGCTCGACGGGATCGACCCGGACGCGCTGACCCCGCGCGAGGCGCTGGACGCGCTCTACCGGCTGAAGCGCGAGCGCGCGGCGCGGGGCTGAGACCCGTGGGCCGCGCGCCGGGGGCCTGACCCGGAGAACCTCAGACGGGCGCGGGCGAGAACCCGTCCGGGCAGGCCGGCCCGTCGCGGCCGGCCCGGCGATCGGCCACGTAGTCGAGGGTGCTGGCCACGACGCGCTCGGAATAAGGCTTGGCGATCACCCCGATCGCGCCGGCGAAATCGGCCGGGATGCGCTTGGCGTTGGCGGTCATGAACACCACGGTGGTGCGCCGGTCGGCCGACAGCGCCCGGGCCACGTCGATGCCGGTCGGGCCGTCGACGAGGTGGATGTCGACGAGGGCGACGTCGGGCGCCGTGGACCGGCCCATCGCGATGGCCTCCGTCGCGTTGCCGGCGACACCGACGGTGACGTGCCCGAGATCGTCCAGCAGGCATTCCAGCTCGAGGGCGATCAGGGCCTCGTCCTCCACCACGAGGATGCGGAGGGCGGCGTCCGCGGCGGCGTTCCCGGTCCCCATGCGCTCTTCGTCCTCCGGCCCCGCGGCCGACGAGCTTGATGCCTCCACGTCGATTTCTCAAGCCGGCTGCTGGAGCGGGATGTCGATCTCGACGGTCGTGCCCGGGCCGGCATCCGCCCAGGCGATGGTCCCGCGCATCTGCCGGACGACCATCTCCACGAGATTGCGCCCGAACCCCGCCGGGTTCGGGGCCGCCGCGCCGACGCCGACGCCGTCGTCGCGGATCGTCATGTGCATCCCGCCCTCGGTGCGGCGGGCGACGATCGACACGCGCCCCTCGCGCTCGCCCGGGAAGGCGTGGCGCAGGGCGTTGGCCGTCAATTCGTGGATCATCAGCGCGAGAGGCGCCGCCATCGCGGCGGCCACCGCGATCGGCTCGACGTCGGCCTCCACCCGGCGCCGCTCCGGGTCCAGGCCGGCATTCATGTCGGCCAGGAACTCGGCCGCGAAGTCGCCGAGGTTGAAGTGCGTGCAGTCGCCCTCGGAGTAGAGCATCCGGTGGGCGGTCGAGAGGGCGCCGATCCGCTCCGCCATGCCCTGGAGCGCGTCCCGCGCCTCGCCCTCGGGCGTGCGCCGGGCCTTCAGGAGCATCAGCGAGGAGATCACCTGGAGATTGTTCTTCACCCGGTGGTCGACCTCGTGCAGCAGGGCGGTCTTCTGCTCCAGCGCCGATGTCAGGTCCTGGGTCCGCGCCGCGACGAGGCGCTCCAGCTCGTCGTTGGTGCCGCGCATCGACACTTCCATCTGGTGGACATGGGTCATGTCCGCCTGCGCGGCGTAGAAGTAGGCGAGCCCCTCGGCGTCGCGCACCGGCGTGATGGTCATCGCGTTCCAGAACGACGACCCGTCCTTGCGATAGTTGAGCAGCTCCACCGAGATCGCCTCGGCGGACTCGACGGCCGCGCGGATGCGCTGGATCGTCGACCGGTCCGTGGCCGGCCCCTGCAGCATGCGGCAGTTGCGCCCGACGATCTCGTCGGCGGCGTAGCCGGTGGCGTTCAGGAAGGCGTCGTTCGCCCAGGCGATCGGGTTGTCGGGCGCGCGGGCATCGGTGATGACCATCGGCGACGGACTCGACGCGAACGCGTCGACGAGCGTCGCGAGGGGCGGACCGGTCTCGGATCGGGCACTCAACGCGTCATTCCACAGTCAGGCGGTGCCCCCGTTCGTCCGGCGGCGCCACCATCGCGCTCCGACCGCGGGACGTGGACACCGCGTTAAGCAAGCTTCTACCAAGATTGGGGCGCAAGACAGCAGGATCCAGCGGAGACAGGTGCGGCGTAAGGCTGCCACGATTTCGCGGGATCAAGGCCACGAACGCTCAGGAGTTCCATGCCATGGCGAACCAGCCACAGGCGACGCGTCGCTTCCGGCTCCGCGACATCGTCGAGGACCGGCGGATCGCGCTCATGCTGGCACTCGGATTCTCGTCCGGACTGCCGCTGCTCCTGGTGCTGGGGACGTTCACGCTCCGCCTCGCCTTCTCGGACATCGACGTCCGGGCGATCGGCCTCTTCAGCTACGTGGCGCTGCCCTACTCGCTGAAGTTTCTCTGGGCGCCCGCGATCGACCGCCTGAACGTGCCGGTGCTGAGCGCCCGGCTCGGGCGCCGCCGCGCCTGGATGGTGACGACGCAGGCCGCGGTCGCCCTGTGCCTGATCCTGATGGCCTTCTCGGACCCGAAGACCAACCTCGCGCTCCTCGGGCTCGGGGCCTTCCTGGTGGCGTTCTGCGCGGCCAGCCAGGACGTCGTGATCGACGGCTGGCGCATCGACGCCGCCGGCAGCGACTTCCAGGGCATCCTGGCGGCGACCTCGAACCTCGGCTACCGCCTCGGCCTGATCAGCGCCGGCGCGGGCGCGCTGTTCATCGCCTCCGCGGGGGGCTGGACGCTGGCCTACCTGATCATGGCCGCCCTCATGCTGGTCGGGATGATCGCCGCCCTGCTGGCCCCGGCCTTCGACAGACCGCGCGCGGCCCCCGCCGAGACGCCCGGCCGGTCCCGGTTCTGGTCGATGCGCCGCGCCATCCTGGAGCCGCTGACCGAGCTGCACGGCCGGTTCGGCGGCGCGCTCTGGGGCATCCTCCTGCTCGTGGCCCTGTTCCGGCTGCCCGACTTCCTGTCGGGCGTCATGGCGAGCCCGCTCTACCGGACGCTGGGCTTCGACCTGAAGGAGATCGCCACCGTCACCAAGCTCTACGGCATCTGGGTCGGCATCGCGGGCGGCTTCGCGGGCGGCTGGGCGCTGGCCCGGTTCGGCCTGTTCCCGACGCTGCTACTGGGCGCATTCCTGGCCGCCGCCTCCCACCTCGCCTTCGCGTGGCTGGCGGCCGGCGCGCCCGAGATCTGGCGCCTGACCGTGGCCATCTCGATCGAGAATTTCTGCGGCTCCTTCGCGGGGATCGTGCTGATCGCCTACATGTCGAGCCTCACCAGCCCGGCCTACGCGGCGACGCAGTACGCGCTGTTCTCCTCGCTCTACGCGCTGCCGGGCAAGCTGATCGCGGGCTCGTCGGGCTTCGTGGTCGCGGCGATCGGCTACCCGGCCTTCTTCGTCATGACCTCCCTCGTGGGAATCCCCGTCCTCGTGCTCTGCCTCGCGGTCGGGCGCCGGAGCGGTCGGGTGGAGGCCGCGGCCCCGGCGCGGGACGCCCAGGAGCCGGGGAACCGCATCCCGGGGCCCGAGCTTCCTACCACGGCGCGCGCCCCCGGGGCCGCGTGAGCGGGACAGATCCAGGGATCGACGGATGAGCACGAGCGACCTCACCCGCGCCGGCGAGACGCTGCCGGCCGAGACGCCAGAGATAGCGCTGAGCGACGCGGATCTCGCCGCCCTGCGCCGCGCCGTGCAGGTGCTGGAGCGTCCGAGCCTCGCGGCGCGGCTCTCCGCGGCGGCCGGCGCGCCCCTCGACATCATCGGCCGATCGCTGCCGACCCCGGTCACCGAGGCCGTCAGCCGCAGCACCGAGGTGGCCATGCGGGGCGCGCTGCGCGTCGCGCTGGCGACGCTGCCGCGCAAGGAACTCGTCCCCGCCGAGGGCGAGGGTCTCGGCGGCGTGGCCGCGAAGGCCGAGAGCCGTCTCACGCGGCTGCTCGGCTCGGGCGACGCCAAGCACAAGGCGATGGCGGCGCTCTCGGGCGCGGTCGGCGGCGCGTTCGGCCTCGCGACGCTGGCGGTCGAGCTGCCGGTCTCGACCACGCTGATGCTGCGCTCGATCGCCGAGATCGCCCGGGAGGAGGGGGAGGATCTCGAGACCCCCGAAGGCGCGCTCGCCTGCGTGCAGGTCTTCGCCCTCGGCGGCCGGGCCATGGCGGAGACGGAGGCGGGCTCAGCGCTCACCGAGAGCGGCTACTTCGCGGTCCGCGCCGCGCTGGCCAAGACCCTGTCGGAGGCGGCCCGCTACGCCGGGAGCAAGACGCTTCTCGACCAGTCGGCGCCGGCGCTGATCCGCTTCACCGCGCAGATCGCCGCGCGCTTCGGCCTCGTGGTCTCCCAGAAGGTCGCCGCCCAGGCGGTGCCGATCCTCGGCGCCTTCGGCGGGGCGGCGGTCAACACCGCCTTCATGAACCACTTCCAGTCGACCGCGCGGGCGCATTTCACCGTGCGCCGCCTGGAGCGCGCCTACGGCGCCGCCGCCGTGCGGGCCGCCTACGAGGTCGAGAAGGCGGCGCTCGGGATCGCTTGATCCGCCCGCGCTAAAGCCGCAAGGATCCGCGCCATCCGCACGGGGCGGAGGCACGGAGGCGGCTCTGATCGGCAACGGCGAGATGGTGGCCCGGCTGGCGCTGGCGGCGCTGTTCGGCAGCGTGGTCGGCCTCGAACGCGAGCGGCTGCTCTGGGCGGCCGGCCTGCGGACCCACATGCTGGTCTGCGTCGGCTCCTGCCTGATCATGCTGGTCTCGGCCTTCGGCTTCGCCGACGTGCTGGGCGCCGAGCACGTCGTCCTCGACCCGTCCCGTATCGCCGCGCAGGTCGTCTCCGGCATCGGCTTCCTCGGCGCGGGGACGATCCTGCTGCGCGGCGAGGTGGTGAAGGGCCTCACCACGGCCGCGAGCCTGTGGGGGGTGGCGGCGATCGGGCTTGCGATCGGCAGCGGCCTCTACGTGCCGGCGCTCGCCGCGACGGCGCTCATCGTCGGCATCCTGGCCGGCGTGAAGCCCTTCGAGGAGCGCTGGCGCGACCGGATGCGCGCCCAGACGCTGCGGCTGACCGCCAAGCGCGGCACCATGTCGATCGACACCCTCCAGGCGGCGACCGGCGAGCGCGCCTCGCGCGTCCGGACCTTCACGGTCCATCCGGGGCCCGACCCGGACCACGACGAGGTCACCGTCACCTTCGTGCGCCTGTCGCGGACGAGCTTCGAGACCATCGCGGCGAAGCTGAGGGCGATGCCGAACGTCACTTCCGTCGACGTGGCGGAGAGCTGACGGGGTGTGACGCGGGGCGTGCCGCCGCCGGGGCTCAGAGCGTACCGGCGCCCTCGCCGTCGAGGAACAGGCGGTAGGCCGGGTTCTCGGTCTCGTCGGTGGCCGGGTAGCCGAGCGCCTCGATGACGGCGTCGAAGCGGGCGCGCTCGGCCGGCGGCACCGCGATCCCGGCGAGCACCCGGCCGTAATCGGCGCCGTGGTTGCGGTAGTGGAACAGCGTGATGTCGAAGTCCGGGCCCAGCGCTTCGAGGAACTTCATCAGCGCGCCCGGCCGCTCCGGGAACTGGAAGCGGAACAGGCGCTCGTGCGCCACCCCCACGGCCCGGCCGCCGACCATGTAGCGGACATGGACCTTGGCCATCTCGTTGTCGCTCATGTCGAGGACGCGGTAGCCGGCGTCGCGCAGGGAGCCGATCAGCGCCTGCTTCTCGCGCTTGCCGCCGCCGACGTTGATGCCCACGAAGATCTGCGCCTCGGAGCCCGGGGCGTGGCGGTAGTTGAACTCGGTGACGGCGCGCGGGCCGAGCGCCTGGATGAAGGCGCGATAGGCGCCCGGACGTTCCGGGATCGTCACGCCGATCAGAACCTCGCGCTGCTCGCCGATCTCGGCCCGCTCGGCAATGTGGCGCAGGCGGTCGAAGTTCAGGTTCGCCCCCGACGAGATGGCGATCAGCGTGCCGTCGCCACCCTCCCGCTCGGCGTACATCTTGGCGCCGGCGAGGCTCAGCGCCCCGGAGGGCTCGGACACCGCGCGGGTGTCGTCGAAGATGTCCTTGACCGCGGCGCACATGGCGTCGGTGTCCACGGTGATGACCTCGTCGAGATGCTCGCGGCAGAGCCGGAAGGTCTCCTCGCCGGCCTGCCGCACGGCGACACCGTCGGCGAACAGGCCGACGCTCGGCAGGCTGACCCGGGTGTCGGCCGCGAGCGCGGCGGCCATGCAGGCGGCGTCCTCGGGCTCGACGCCGATCACCTTGGTGCCGGGCCGCAGGTACTTCACGAAGGTGGCGATCCCGGCGGCCAGCCCGCCGCCGCCCACCGGCACGAAGATCGCCTCGATCGGGCCGGTATGCTGCTCCAGGATCTCCTTGCCGATGGTGCCCTGGCCGGCGATCACGTCCGGATCGTCGAAGGGGTGCAGGAAGGTCAGGCCCTGCTCGGCCTCGAGGATCTTGGCCTGCGCCAGGGCCTCGTCGAAGGCGTCGCCGTGCAGCACGACCTCGGCCCCGCGCGCCCGGCAGGCATCGACCTTGATCGAGGGGGTGGTGCGCGGCATCACGATGACGGCCCGCGCGCCGAGCTTGGCGGCGGCGAGGGCGACGCCCTGGGCGTGGTTGCCCGCCGAGGCGCAGACGACGCCGCGGGCGATCTGGTCGGGGCGCAGGCCCGACATCTTATTGTAGGCGCCGCGCAGCTTGAACGAGAAGACCGGCTGGAGATCCTCGCGCTTGAGCAGGACCGGCCGGCCGAGCCGCTGCGTCAGGCGCGGCATCGGATCGAGAGGGCTCTCGATCGCGACGTCGTAGACGCGGGCGGTGAGGATCTTGCGGATGTAGTCCGTCACGGTGTGCAGTCTCGGCCGATGCGCGGGGCGATGCCGGCCAGATAGACCCTCCGGCCCGCGGATGCGAGCGCGCCCCGCGCGCGGCAGGTCAGCCGAGACGGTCCACCAGCGCCGCCACCCAGACGAGCAGCGCCGCCATCTGCGCCATGAAGGTGCCGGCGGAGGCGAGGTCCTTCACGGTCCCGATCATCGGGTGATGGCCCGGATGGACGTGGTCGCAGAGCTTCTCGACGGCGGTGTTCAGGAACTCCGCGGCCAGCATCAGCAGCAGGCTGACCATCAGGGCGACGCGCACCCAGAGCGTCGCGCCGAGGAACAGCGCGACCGGGATCCCGAGCGCCAGGAGCACGAGTTCCTGTCTCACGGCCCGCTCGGTGCGCGCGCCGTGGCGCAGGCCGCGCCAGGAGTTGAGGAAGGCGAGGACCAGGGCGTTCATCGGATGGCGGCCTCCGGCACGGACCGGCTGATCCACTTGGCGAGCAGCGGGCCGGTGAGCAGCACGACGAACAGGCGCAGGGTCTGGACGGCCAGCACGAAGGAGACGTCCGCCTTCGAGCCGACCGCGATGATCGCCACCGAGTCGAGGCCGCCGGGGCTCGTGGCGAGGATCGCGGTCAGCAGGTCGATGGGCAGCAGCAGGGTCAGCCCCCAGCCCCACGCCGCGCAGAGGGCGATGACCGAGAAGGTCGCCGCCAGGATGCCCGGCAGGGCGGTGACGGTCAGGCGCAGCGTCTCACGGGTGAAGCGCAGCCCCACGTAGATGCCGATGCAGGCGTAGGCGAGTTCGAGGAGCGGCACCGGCAGCGCCATCCGGACGAGCCCGGTGGCGTGGAGCAGGCTGCCCAGCACCATCGGCCCGATCTGCGCGCCGGCCGGAACCCGCAGGGCGAGCGCCGCGCCCGCGCCGACGACGGCGACCGCGAGCGTCGCCAGCAGCGAGAGCGGACCGGTGACCTCGCCGGCGCCGGCCGACGCCCCCGGGACCGGGGCCTCCATCAGGAAGCGGGCCGCCAGCGAGGCCGAGAACACCACGGCGGCGACGCGCACGTACTGCATGAAGGCGACGAGGCGCGGATCGGCGCCGAAATCCTCGGCCATCGCCACCATGGCGGAGGCGCCCCCGGGGGACGAGCCCCAGGCCGCGGTGGTCCCGGGGAGCACGCGCAGGCGGGTCAGGATCCAGCCGACGAGGCCGCTGACCGCGACGGTGACGAGCACGACCGCGACGATGAGCGGCCCGTCCTCCATCAGGGTCTGGGCGATCTGCCCGGTGACGGCGTGCGCGACGAGGCAGCCGATCGCCGCCTGGGAGGCCTGGAACGCGGGCCGCGGGACGCGCAGGCGCGAACCGCCGACGCCGAAGGCGATGGCCGCGATCATCGGCCCGAGCAGCAGCGCGGCCGGGAACTGCGCCTGCATCAGGCCGTACGACACGGCCGCCGACGCGGCGGCGAGGGCGGCCCAGAGGCCGAGGGTGCGGAGAGGGGGCAAGGCGACCGATCGGGAGAGGCCCGCTTCAGCCGGCAGGCGTCAGGCGCGCGCTATACCGCAATATTGGCCCTGTCACGGCAGAGTTTCGGCACGGCGCCCCCGCGCGGAACTCAGGGCTCGCGCGTGAGGGCCGCGAAGGCGGCGTCGAGGCGCGCCCGGGCGTCGGCCAGGCCCTTGCGGCGGGCGTCGAGCCAGTCGCGGTCGGTCCGCAGCCGCGCCTGCGCGGCGCCCAGCATCCGCCGGACCTCCGCGGGCTGCGGGCCGCCGAGCCCCTTCGCGGCGTCGATCATGCCGCGGGCCGACAGCGCCGCCCGGAAGCGGGCCTCGTCGAGGGGCAGGTCCGGCTTCAGCCCCGACCCCGCCGCGGCCTCGGCGTAGATGCGCCGCACCTCCGGGAAGGGCAGGTCGGCCGGGCGCAGGTCGTGGCTGCGGCCGTAGCTCACGAGCTCGGACGCGAAGTGGTGGCCGAGCCGGAACGGCACGTCGGCCTCGCGCTGGAGCGTGTCGGCGAGCTCGGTGGTGGTGGAATAGTCCGCCGCGACCTCGTCGGCGGCGCGCGCCCGGTCCACGACCAGCCCGTCGAGGACGCGCGTCCAGCGCCGGCACATCTCGGCGGCCTCGGCCAGGGTCCGCCCCGGCGGCTCGGCCTGGTTGCGCTTGTAGTCCGGCATGCCGGAATCGACGTTGTGCGCCATGATGACGAAGGCCTGGGCGGCCCCCACGACGTCGCTGGCCTTCATGCGCAGGCTGTAGAGCGCGACGGGGTTGCGCTTCTGCGGCATGATGCTGCTCGGACCGGTGAGCGCGCCCTCCCGCAGCAGGATCCAGGGCCGGGTCTGGTGGTACTGCGCGTAGAGGTCCTGCGCGAAGCTGCCGGCCGTGGTGGCGAGGTTCGCCGCGAGCCCGGTCAGCTCGAGCCCCATGTCCATCGGCGCGAGCTGGCCGGAATCGTAGCTGTTCTCCACCGGCGCGTCGAAGCCGAGCAGCGCCGCCAGCCTCTCGCGATCCACCGGGAAGCTCGACGTGCCGAGGGCGGCCGCGCCCAGGGGCGACAGGTTCAGCCGCGCCCAGGTCTCCCGGAGGCGGTCGGCATCGCGGGCGAGGACGGATGCGTAGCCCAGGTAGACGTGGCCGAGCGTCGTCGGCTGGGCCTGCACCCCGTTGGTGTAAGCCGGGACGATCGTGTCGGCCTCGCGCTCGGCCACCGCCAGCAGAGCCGCCCGGGTCTCGTCGAGCGCCTTGGCCAGGTTCAGGAGACGGCCGCGCTGCTCGAGCTTCAGCACCGTCGGGATGATGTCCTGGCGGCTGCGGCCCGAGTGCATCCGGGTAGCGTCGGCGCCCGCGATGGCGGTGATCAGCGGCTCGATCCGCAGGTAATCGTCCGGCCGGTCGGCGCTCGGCTTGGCGGCGTCGGCGGCGACCTGGTCGAGGGCGCGGGCGACGGTCGCGCCCAGCGCCCGCGGCACGATGCCGGTCTCCACCGTCATCACCAGGGAGGCGCGGTTGATCTGGTCGATCCGGGCGAAGCTGTCCTTCGGCTCGGCCCGCGCGCCCGCGGGGATCAGCAGCCCCAGTACGGCCCAGACCATCGTGCGCCGCATCGAGCCGCTCCCTGTCATCACCCCTCCTGATAGACCGGTCGCGGCCCCTCTTCCTATTCACAACCGCTCAAGGTGGGCGTCCGCGGCGGCTCAGGCGACGGCCTCCCCGTCGCGGCAGGCGGCCGTGCCCGCGGGCGCGTGCGCCCGGAAGAAGGCGGCCAGGCTCGCGAGGCCGGCGGCCCGCGGATCGCTCGCGCGCCAGACCAGCGCGATGGTCCGCCCGGGCCCGTCGACGTCGAAGGCGCGGGTGACCGTCAGGCCGCTGGGATCGGGGCTCGCCGGCACCGCCAGGGCCGGGAGCAGCGTGTATCCGGCGCCCGCCGCCACCATCGAGCGGAGCGTCTCCAGGCTGGTGGCGTGGCGACCGACCGAGGAGCCGGCGCCGCAGGCCGCGATCGTCTGGTCGCGCAGGCAGTTGCCCTCGTCGAGGAGCAGCAGGTCCGGCCCCGCGATCTCGTTGGCGGAGAGCGCGCCGCCCCGGGCGAGGGTGTGCTCGGCCGGGCAGGCGAGCCAGAACGGCTCGACGAACAGCGGCGAGACCGCGAGCCCGTGCGACGGCAGCGGCAGCGAGACCAGGGCCGCGTCGATGCGCCCGTCGCGCAGCCCCTCGACGATGTCGGCCGTGCGCGATTCCGACAGCGAGAGCATCAGCAGCGGGTACTGCTCGCGCAGGGGCCGCAGCACCAGCGGGAAGAAGTAGGGGCCGAGCGTCTGGATCGCCGCCAGCACGAGACGCCCGGTGAGCGGCGAGCCGCGCCCCTCGCTGGCCAGCGCCAGGAGCCGCTGCGCCTCCGCCAGGACAACCCGCGCCTGCCGGACGATGGCCTGGCCCGCCTCGGTGAGCAGGATCCGCCGGTTCGAGCGCTCGAACAAAGTCAGGCCGAGCGCGGTTTCCAGCTTACGGACCTGCACGCTCAGCGTCGGCTGGCTGACGTTGCAGCGCTCGGCAGCCCGGCCGAAATGACCCTCGTCGGCGACGGCGACGACGTATTCGAGATCGCGGAGGGAGAGGCCGGCCAGGTTCATAGGCTGCGTCTATCAGAACCTTTGTGACGATGCATTTGCCTCGGGGTCACGCCCCGGTCATAACCCTTCACCAGAACGGTTCCAGGCTGACTCCGCTGTCCACCGAGAGCCTTCGCAGTACGGAGAGACGGTACGCATGAGCGATCAACGCCCGATCCTGACCACCCGCCAGGGCCATCCGGTCCGCGACAACCAGAGCACCCGCACGGTCGGTGAGCGGGGCCCGGCCACGCTCGAGAACTACCAGTTCATCGAGAAGATCACGCATTTCGACCGCGAGCGGATCCCGGAGCGCGTCGTCCACGCCCGCGGCGCCGGCGCCCACGGCTGGTTCGAGGCCTACGGCAAGATCGGCGACGAGCCGGCCTCCAAGTACACCCGCGCCCGCGTGCTGAACGAGACCGGCGTGAAGACGCCGATGTTCGTGCGCTTCTCGACGGTCGCCGGCGCCAAGGAGAGCCCGGAGACCGAGCGCGATCCGCGCGGCTTCGCGGTCAAGTTCAAGACCGTCGACGGCAACTGGGACCTCGTGGGCAACAACCTCAAGGTCTTCTTCATCCGCGACGCGATCAAGTTCCCCGACATGATCCACGCGTTCAAGCCGGACCCGGTGACGAACCGGCAGGAGGCGTGGCGCTTCTTCGACTTCGTGGCCCAGCACCCCGAGTCGATCCACATGGTGACGCACCTGAAGTCGCCCTGGGGCATCCCGGCCAATTACCGCGAGATGGAAGGCTCGGGCGTCAACACCTACAAGCTGGTCAACGACCAGGGTGAGGCGGTGCTCTGCAAGTTCCACTGGGAGCCGAAGCAGGGCGTGCGCAACCTGACCTCGAGCCAAGCCTCCGAGATCCAGGCCAAGGATGTCGGCCACGCGACCCGCGACCTGTACGACAACATCAAGGCCGGGAATTTCCCCGAGTGGGAATTCTGCGTCCAGATCATGCCGGACGGCCCGAACGACCACCTGTCGTTCGACCCGCTGGACGACACGAAGCTGTGGCCGGTCGACCAGTTCCCGCTGCTGCCGGTGGGCCGCATGGTGCTCGATCGCGTGCCGGACAACTTCTTCGCCGAGGTCGAGCAGTCCGCCTTCGGCACCGGCGTGCTGGTCGACGGCATCGACTTCTCGGACGACAAGATGCTGCAGGGGCGGACGCTGTCCTACTCGGACACGCAGCGCTACCGCGTCGGCGCCAACTACCTCCAGCTGCCGATCAACGCGCCGCAGCCCGGCGTGAAGGTCTACTCGAACCAGCGCGACGGTCAGATGGCCTACACGGTCGACGGCACCGGCCCGAACAAGCACATCAACTACGAGCCGTCGACGCTGGCCGAGGGCCTGCGCGAGGCGCCGAAGCCCGCCAAGGACTACCACCAGCCGGTGGAGGGCCGCCTCGGCCGCTACCAGACCTCGCGGACCGAGGACGACTACACCCAGGCCGGCGTCCGGTACCGCTCGTTCCAGGATTGGGAGCGCGACGACCTGATCGCCAACCTCGTGGCCGACATGAAGCAGTGCCCCGAGCCGATCCAGCTGCGGATGGTCTGGCACTTCTGGCACGCCGACGAGGATTACGGCCGCCGCGTCGCCGAAGGCGCCGGGATCGATCTGGAGAAGGCCAAGGCCCTGCCGCCGCTGCCGGGTCGCGCCGCCCCGGGCAAGCGCCTGCAGTCCGAGACCCTGACCGACGGCTCGCAGGCGCACCGGGTCGCCGCCGAGTAAGCCTCGCGCGCGCGCTCATCGACTCAGCCCCGCGCGGTCACCCGGCCGCGCGGGGTTCTCGTTTGCGGAACGGACGGGGGCGAAGATGGCGAGTGTCGTGCACCGCGGGCCCGGCCCGAACGCCGTCATCGGCGGCATGCGGGTCTCCTATCTCGCGCGCAGCGACGAGACCGGCGACGGCCTCGGCATCTACCACGTCGCGATGGATCCCCGGACGCCGGGCGCGGGACTGCATCGCCACGCCCGGCTGACCGAGACCTTCTCGGTCGAGGCGGGCCGGCTCGCGCTCCACGTCGACGGTGCGGACCACGACCTCGGACCCGGCGATTTCGCGCTCATCCCGCCCGGCGTCGCGCACGCCTTCGCCAATCGCGGCGACCGGCCGGTGCGGTTCACGCTGAGCTTCGCGCCGGCGCTCGGCCGCGAGGGCTTCTTCGAGGGTCTGGCCCGCCTCGCCGCGGAGGGACGGCTCGGCGACGCCGCCGCGATGACCGACCTGATGGCCCGCTACGATCAGGAACCGCTGGCCGGGTTCGCCGGCTGGAGTTCGGTCAGCGGCTGAGCGGCCGGATCCCGCGGCTCGGGTTCGGCCGCGCTGACCTTCCGGTCGCGTCCGGCGGCCAGCCCGATCAGGATCGCCGCGACGGTGATGCCGACGAACAGGGCGCCCGGCACGGTCCAGCCGCCGGTCGCCTCGTGGGCGAGACCGAAGACCAGCGGCCCCAGCGCGGCGCAGGTGTAGCCGATGCCCTGCGCCATGGCCGAGAGGCCGGCGGCGCTCGCGGCGTCCGCGGCGCGCAGCACGATCAGGGTCAGGCCCAGCCCGAAGCAGCCGCCGATCCCGAAGCCCAGCGCGCAGGCGGCGGGGATCCGCAGGGACTCCGCCCCGAAGGCGAGGACTACGAAGGCGGCGGCCGTCAGGCCGGGAATCACGACGATCCAGGCGCGCTGGTCGCGGGCGCGGGCCGCCAGCATGGCAACGAGCAGGGCGCCCGGCGCCTGCACCAGCGTCGCCAGCGAGGCGTAGAGCCCGGCATTCAGCGGCGTCAGCCCGCGGCCCTGCAGCAGCAGCGGCAGCCAGCCGAACAGGATGTAGGCGAGCGACGATTGCAGGCCCATGAAGCCCGTCACCCACCACGCCAGCGGGTTGCGGAGCAGCCGCCCGGCCGAGGGCGCGGCGGTCGAGGCGGTGCGGCGGGCGAACGGGATCCACACGAAGGCCGCCACCAGCGCGGGCAGCGACCAGATCGCCAGGGCGGAGGGCCAGCCGCCCCCGAGGGCGTGCTCCACCGGCACCGAGGCCCCGGCGCCGGCGGCCGCGCCGAGGCACAGGGTCATCGTGTAGAGGCCCGTCATCAGGCCACCGTTGCCGGCGAAATCGCGCTTCACCAGCGCCGGCAGCAGGACGTTGTCGATCCCGATCCCGATGGCCGCCAGCGCCGTCCCGGCGAAGAGCGGCACGAGGCCGCCGAGACCGCGGAGCGTCAGGCCGGCGACGAGGATGGTCGAGCCGGCAAGCACCGCGAGGTCGGGCCCGATCCGGCGGATCAGCGGCGCGGCCAGCGCGCAGGCGATGCCGAGGCACAGGACCGGCAACGTCGTGAGGATGGCGGCACCGCCGGCGCCGAGCCCCGTGCCGTCCCGGATCGTCGCTAGCAGCGGGCCGACCGTGCTCAGCGCCGGGCGCAGGTTGAACGCGACCAGCATCAGCGCGAGGCCGAGCAGAAACCGGTTGGCGGTCGCCCGATCCGCGCTCACGGCCGCCGCCGCGCGATCACGGCCCCGCCCAGGCAGGCGGCCAGCATCAGCGCGAAGGCGGCGTCGCCGAACTGACCGTAGAGCGTGCCGCCGACGATGCGGGCGGGCAGGTCGGCGTCGAGCCAGGTCTCGGTGTCGAGCGCGGTGCGGGCGACGACGCGGCCGTGCGGGTCGATCACCGCGGAGATCCCGGTATTGGCGTCGCGCACGAGCGGCAGACCCTCCTCGACGGCGCGCAGGCGCGCTTGCGCCAGGTGCTGGCGCGGCCCCGGCGTGTCGCCGAACCACGCGTCGTTGGTGACGTTCAGGATCAGCCCCGGCGGCTGCGGGGACGGCGCGGCGTGCCCGGCGGGCAGGATCGCGCCCGGGAAGATCGCCTCGTAGCAGATGGTCGCCGCGACCGGCGGCAGGCCCGGCACCGTCAGGATCCGCTGCCCGGCGAGCGTCCCGGCCGAGAACCCGCCGGGAATCGCCACGAACTGGCGCAGCCCCACGGCCCGCAGGGCGGCGTCGAGGGGCGCGGGGAGGTACTCCCCGAACGGGACGAGGTGGACCTTGTCGTAGCTGTCGGAGATCCGGCCGTCCGGGCCGATCACCAGGACGGCATTGTAGAAGCGCAGGCGCTCGCCCGGCAGCGGCTCCTCGGCGCGGGCCGCCCCGGTGATCAGGTGCTGCCCGGGCTTGAGGCCGGCCGCCACCTTGGCCAGGGCGTCGGGGTCGCGCTGGATCAGGAACGGGAAGGCCGATTCCGGCCAGACGATGTGGGTCGGTTCCGGCGCACCGGCCTCCGTCGGGCGCTGGCTCAGCTCGATGTAGCGGTCGACGATGTCGGCCCGGTTCTCGGGCCTGAACTTGGCGTCCTGGGGCAGGTTGGGCTGGACGAGCCGCAGCCGGACACCCGCGACCACCGGGTCGGGCGGACCGAGCCGCTCGGCCCCGTAGAGCGCCAGGCCGGCGAGCACGATCGCGGCGGCGACGCTCGGCCCGAACCGGGCGCGCGGATGCGCGCCGGTGGCGAGCGTCGCGGGCGCCGCGCAGACCAGCGCGGCCAGGATGCACAGGCCGTAGAGCCCGATCGCCGCCGCCCCCTGCATCAGCCAGAGGTTCTGGGCCAGCGCCATCCCAAGGGTGTTCCAGGGGAACCCCGTGAACAGGTGGCCGCGCAGCCAGTCGGCCGCGCCGAGCCCGAAGGCGAGGGCGGCGATCCGCGCCGTGCCGCGGCCCCAGAGCAGGCCCGCGGCGCCGAAACCGGCGCCGTAGAACAGGCCGAGGACGAAGGGCAGGCCGATCACGCCGAGCGGCAGGGCCCAGAGGAACTCGTCGGCCTCGACCAGGAAGGCCTGGCCCAGCCACCAGAGACCGGCGGTGAGGTAGCCGAAGCCCCAGGCCCAGCCGATGAGGAAGCAGGGCGCGAATCGCCGGACCGTCGTCCGGCCGGCGGCCGCCCCGTCCTGCAGCCAGACCGCGACCGTCAGGGAGACCGCGAGCGCCGGCAGGAGCCCGTAGGGCGGCATGGCCAGCGCGCCCAGGGCGCCGGCGAGCCACGCCAGCCCGAGCCGGCGCCAGCCGGTCAGGCGCGCGATCGCCAGCACCGCGCCGGGCACGCGCGCCCGCTCCGGATCGGACATGGGGCCCGGCATCGGCCCGCGCATCGGTGCGCCGGCCGCCGCGGGCGACCGGGCGAAACCGTCCACCAGACCCGTCACGCCGCGACCGTCACGGGTGCGGCGTCTCGGCGACCGGGGCGTTCGCGGGCGGCGGCAGGGCGAGCGGCACGACGTTGCCGATGCGCGCCGCGCCCTTGTGGAACCGGAGCCGCTTCAGGCGGCGCGGATCGGCGTCGAGCACCTCGAACTCGAGGTCCCCGGGGCCGGCGATCAGCTCGCCGCGCGACGGGACGCGGCCCGCCAGCGTCACGATCATGCCGCCCAGCGTGTCGATCTCCTCGGCCATCTCGCCGACGGCCGCGACGAGGTCGACGCCCGTCACTTCGGAGACCTCGGCCAGCGGCGTGCGCGCGTCGGCCACGAAGACCTCGCCCTCGCCCTCGACGCGCTGGACGTACTTGTCCTCGGCCACGTCGTGCTCGTCCTCGATATCGCCGACCACGACCTCGATCAGATCCTCGATGGAGATCAGCCCGTCGGTGCCGCCGTACTCGTCGATGACCAGCGCCATGTGGGTGCGGGTCGCCTGCATCCGCACCAGCAGGTCGATCGCCGGCATGGAGGGCGGCACGAACAGGACCGGCCGCTGGATGCGCGCCGCCGCCAGCGTGGTCGTCAGGTCGACTTTGCCGAGGTCCAGGCCGCGCGGCAGGCGCGACGCCGGCCGGCGCGGGCGCGGCGCGGCCGGCGCGTCCGCCGCGCCGTCGGCCGCGACCTCGGCGGGCTTCGAGACGGCGGGCGCGCTGCGCCGGGCCGGCTCGGCCTTGGCGGCGATGTGGTCGACGAGGTCGCGGATGTGGACCATGCCGCGGGGATCGTCGAGGGTCTCGCCGTAGACCGGCAGCCGGGAATGGCCGGCCGTGCGGAACAGCTTGAGCAACTCGCCGAGGCTCGTGTCGTTCGAGACGGCGACGATGTCGGCCCGGGGGACCATCACGTCGTCGACGCGCACCTTGTGCAGGCCGAGGACGTTCTTGAGCATGACGCGCTCGAGCGGGGTGAGGCCGCTCTCGCCGGCGTCCGGCTCCGCCAGCGCCTCCTCAAGACCCTCGCGCAGCGAATCGCGCGGCTTGAGATGGAGCGCCTGGAGCAGGCGGTCGTACCAGGGCTCCCGGTGCTGGGACTCGCCCTCGGTGGAACTGGGCGCGGCCAGGGCCGCGCCGCGACTTCGATCGTTGCTCATGTCTCTCGGGTCTGGGGTCGCTCGGACGTCGCGCGCTCAGGCATAGGGATCCGGGATGCCGAGGGTCGCGAGTGCCGCGACCTCGAGGGCTTCCATGGCATCGGCCTCGGCCTCGCCGATCTCGTGGTCCTGACCGAGACAATGCAGGGTGCCATGGACGAGGAGGTGGGCGAGGTGATTCTGGAGCGGCTTCGACTGCTCCGCACTCTCGCGCACCAGGGTTTCGTACGCAAGGACCACGTCGCCGAGGGGCGCGGCGGTCCCGGCATGCCGCGGCTGCGGGGCGGCCGGGAAGGACAGGACGTTGGTGGGCTTGTCCTTGCCGCGCCAGGTCCTGTTGAGTTCCTGGACGGCGGCGTCGTCGGTCAGCAGGACGCTGACCTCGACGGGACCGTCCGGCCTCCCGGGGGCGACGGCGAGCCCGGCCTCGACGGCGCGGGTGACGAGGGCCTCGAGATCCGGAACCGCCGTCTCCCAGCGCGCGTCCTCGACGGCGAGGTCGATCTCGTGGGGCATGGTCACGCCAGGGGCCGGCGGCGGGGATTCGGGTTGCGGTCGGCCTCCGCGCTGCCGTGGGCGGCGCGCTCGTAGGCGGTCACGATCCGGCGGACGAGGTCGTGGCGGACCACGTCGACGTCCTTGAACCGCACGTGCCCGATCCCCTCGACGCCATCCAGCACGCTGACCGCTTCCACGAGGCCGGATTTCTGGCCCGGCGGCAGGTCGATCTGGCTCGGATCGCCGGTGATGATCATGCGCGAGCCCTCGCCCAGGCGGGTGAGGAACATCTTCATCTGCATGGAGGTGGTGTTCTGCGCCTCGTCGAGCAGCACCACCGCGTTGGTGAGGGTTCGGCCGCGCATGAAGGCGAGCGGCGCGATCTCGATCTGGCCGGTCTGGAGGCCGCGATCGACGTGGCGGGCCTCCATGAAGTCGTACAGGGCGTCGTAGATCGGGCGGAGGTAGGGGTCGACCTTCTCGCGCATGTCGCCCGGCAGGAAGCCCAGGCGCTCGCCGGCCTCGACCGCGGGCCTGGACAGGATCAGCCGCTCGGCATGGCCCTGCTCCAGGAGCGACACGGCGTGGCCGACGGCGAGCCAGGTCTTGCCGGTCCCGGCCGGGCCCTCGGCGAAGACCAGCTCGTTGGTGCGCAGGAGCTTGATGTAGGCGTCCTGCGCCGGGTTGCGCGCCCGCACGGCCCCGCGCTTGCGGGTGGCGATCTGCTCGAAATGCGGCCTGTCGGCCTCGGCCGCGATGACTTCGGCCGGGAACAGGGTCGCCTGCGCGGTGGCCTCGCGGATGGCGCCGTCCACGTCGCCGAGGGTCAGCGTGCTGCCGCCGGTCCGCACCCGGGCGTAGAGCTTCTGGAACACCCGCCGCGCCGTCTCGGCGGCGTCGGCCGGCCCCTTGATGACGAGGTGGTTCCCGAGCGCGGTGGCGGTGACCTCCAGCCGGCGCTCGATATGGGCGACGTTCTGGTCGTACTGGCCGAAGACGAGGCTCGCGAGGCGGTTGTCGTCGAAGGTCAGCGGCACCTCGACCGCCTCGTCCGATCCGGCCGGCCGCGCCGCCGGGCCGCGCCCCTTGAGCGCGCCGCGCGCGCCCGCACCGTCCGACGCGCTCAAGCCGCCATCCTCGCCATCATCCCGACCGCTCCGCTCCTCACGCCGCCGCAGCCGCGGAGACGAGTTCCCCGAACAGGCTGTTGGACCCCGCCTCGGTGATCCGCACGGGCACGACCTGTCCGATATGGTGAGGCGCGGCGTCGAACTGGACGGCCAGCAGGTGCGGCGTCTTGCCCGCGACCTGACCGGGATGCCGCCCGGGCTTCTCGACCAGAACGTCGAAGACCCGGCCGACGGCCGCCCGCTGATAGGCGTGGCGCTGGCCGTCGAGGAGCGCCTGCAGCTCGGCGAGCCGGGCCGCCATCACGGCCTCCGGCACCTGATCGGTGCGGTCGGCGGCCGGCGTGCCGGAGCGTGGGCTGTACTTGAACGAGAAGGCGCTCTCGAAGCCGACGTCGCGCACGAGCCGCAGGGTCTCGGCGAAGTCCGCGTCGGTCTCGCCGGGGAAGCCGACGATGAAGTCGGAGGACAGGGCGATGTCGGGCCGCGCCGCGCGGATCCGGTCCATCAGCCGGCGGTACGCGTCGCCGGTGTGCTTGCGGTTCATCGCGGCGAGGATCCGGTCGGAGCCCGACTGCACCGGGAGGTGCAGGTAGGGCATCAGGGCCGGCACCTCGGCGTGCGCCCGGATCAGGGCGTCGTCGAAGTCGTTCGGGTGGCTCGTCGTGTAGCGGATCCGCGCGATGCCGGGGATCTTCGCCACCGCGCGCACCAGGTCGGCGAGGCCCGCGGGCGCGCCGTCGGGGCCGTCGCCGTGATAGGCGTTGACGTTCTGGCCGATCAGCGTGATCTCGCGGACGCCCCCGTCGGCGAGCTTCTCGGCCTCGGCGAGCACCGCCGCCACGGAGCGCGAGACCTCCGCGCCCCGCGTGTAGGGCACCACGCAGAAGGCGCAGAACTTGTCGCAGCCCTCCTGAACGGTGAGGAAGGCCGACGTCCCGAGGGTCCGCCGGCGGGGCAGGTGGTCGAACTTGTCCTCGACCGGGAACTCGGTGTCGACGACGCGGCGCTCGCGGGAGCGCGCCAGCAGGTCCGGCAGCCGGTGATAGCTCTGCGGGCCGACGACCACGTCGACGGCGGGCTGGCGCGCCTGGATCTCGGCGCCCTCGGCCTGGGCGACGCAGCCCGCGACCACGATGCGCGTGTCGAGGCCCTGCGCCTTCCGCTCACCCTTGAGCACGCGCAGGCGGCCGAGTTCGGAATAGACCTTCTCGGCGGCCTTCTCGCGGATGTGGCAGGTGTTGAGGACGACGACGTCCGCGTCCTCGACCGTGTCGGTCGCCGTGTAGCCCTCGGCGCCGAGGACGTCGGCCATGCGGGCCGCGTCGTAGGCGTTCATCTGGCAACCGTAGGATTTGACGAAAGCCTTCTTCAACGCGCGCCGTCCCGAACCGTCCGATGATCCTTGCACCCGCCCCGCGGGGCCCGGCACGCGGCCTGTAGCACGGATCGCGGGGGCCGTCGCGGCGCCCGAAACGCGACCGGCCGCCCGAGAGTGGCCGGTCAGAGGCTGTCGCGGTCGAACCGGCCTCAGTGGGCGGCCGGCGCCGCCGCGGGCAGGTCGATGACCATCTGCTGGAAGAACGGCACGTAGGCCTGCAGCATCACGAACAGTCCGACGAGGCAGGCCAGCGCGATCGAGTGCCAGAACACGAAGCGCAGGATCTTGCCTTCCTGGCCGAAATAGCCGGTGGCCGTGGAGGCGACGACGATCGACTGGGCGTCGACCATCTTGCCCATCACGCCGCCCGACGAGTTCGCCGCCGCCATCAGCACGCCCGAGAGCCCGAGTTGCTCGGAGGTGATCCTCTGGAGGCCGCCGAACAGCACGTTCGAGGCCGTGTCCGACCCGGTCAGCGCGACGCCCAGCCAACCGAGCAGCGTCCCGAAGAACGGGTAGAGGATGCCGGTGCCCGCGAAGGCGAGGCCGAGCGTGGCGTCGACGCCCGCGTAGCGGGTGAGGACGCCGAGCGCGAGCATCGCCGCGATGGTGATGAGCGAGTAGCGCAGGGCCCAGATGGTCTCGAAGTAGGCCGTGACGAGGCGCAGCGGCGAGAACCGCATGATCAGGCCGGAGATGATCGCCGCGATCAGCACGCCGGTGCCGGTGTACGACATGTAGGTGAACAGGAAGACCGCGCCCTCCGGCACCGGCTTGGCCACCACCGGCGGCACCTTCATGATCACGTTGTGCAGGCCCGGCACCTCGTATTTCCAGGTGAAGAGCGGGTTGACGATGCCCTTGAACCAGCCGGTCCCCCAGATGGCCACGACGATCGACAGGATGATCCACGGCACCCAGGCCATCAGGATCTCGCCCTGCGAGGCGGTGCGGGCGCCGGTATGGACCGGGGGCGTGCCGGGCACGCCGGCGCCGAGCGCCACGGGCCGCGGACCGGCGACGGCGAGCGACGGATCGTGGCCGCGCAGAGCCGGCGACGACCAGATCTCCTTGGGCTGCCAGACCTTCAGGAACAGCACCAGCGCGAGCATCGAGGCGAGCGAGGCACCGATATCGACGATCCACGGGTTGACGTAGTTCGAGATCAGGAACTGCGCGACCGCGAAAGAGGCGCCGCAGACCAGGATCGGCGGCCACACCCGGATCATGCCGCGGAAGCCCGCGAACACCCAGATCAGCCAGAACGGCACGATCAGCGAGAACAGCGGCAGCTGCCGGCCGATCATCGCGCCGAGGATCTCCGGTGGGTAGCCGGTCACCGAGGCGAGGCCCTGGATCGGCGCGCCGAGCGCCCCGAAGGCCACCGGCGCGGTGTTGGCGATCAGCGACAGGCCGGACGCGGCGAGCGGCGAGAAGCCGAGGCCGATCAGGATCGCGCCCGTGACGGCGACCGGCGTGCCGAAGCCGCCCGCGCCCTCGAAGAAGGCGCCGAACGCGAAGGCCACCAGGAGCAGCTGCAACCGCCGGTCGGCCGTGATGCCGGCCACGGACTGCTGCAGAATCGCGAACCAGCCCTTCTCCACCGTGAGCCGGTAGAGGAAGATGACGTTGAGGATGATCCAGCCGATCGGGAAGAAGCCCGTGACCATCCCGAGGATGGCGGCGCGGGTGGCGAGATCGGTCGGCATGCCGAAGCCGACGATGGCCACCAGCATGGCGAGGCCGAGGGCGATGACGGCCGCGATATGGGCCTTCACGCGCCCGCTGGCGATCATGGCGAGCAGTGCGATGACCGGCACTGAAGCGGCGAGCGTCGAGAGCCACGGGCTCCCGAACGGGTCGTAAACCTGGTTCCAGGTTTGCACCGGGCGTCCTCCAATAATTTCCGTCTGTTCCGGATTGCGGCCTAGCTAGCAGACGTGTTCCGACCGCTCAATGCGGTGAATCATGTATTCTGACGGTGATTTCATCGGCTTACTCTGGCGCGGATCGCCGGATCCGCCCGCTCGAGCAGCGTCCCTCTGGCCTAGAGTGGATCTCGCCCGGCCGGAACAGGCGCAAAATCTGGATCTGAGACAGAATTCCGTGCGGATCCAGGGTCTTGGCCGTCGAGTAGACGGCAGCGCGCGCCTGAGTGCCGGGGTCGCGGGAGGTTCAGACCGGCGCGATCTCCGGCCCCTGGAGACCGATCCCCGGGGCGGCCGGCCGCGCGTCGGGTGCCGGGGCGGTGCCGGCGCCCGTGCCGGCGCCCCGCAGGGCCGCGCGCACCTCGGCTTCGGCGGCCGCGGTGGCGACCTTCCGGTCGGTGGTCGCCTCGAAGGGGATCGGCGCGCCCCAGACCACGTGCACGTCGATGGGGCCGCCCTGCACGAAGGTCGCGAGGTGCGGCACCAGCTCCATGTCGCCGTACCACGCGATCTCCGCGCGCTCGGCGCGCGTGACCGGCAGGCCGTTGCGCCGTGGATAGGCGATGGCGAGCGGCTGGAGGCGCACCCGTCCGCGCCCGGCCTCGGCCTGCAGCGCCGCGCGGGCGGCGCCGACGAGGGAGGAGCGGAACGGCAGGAGCCGGGTCCCGTCGCCGGTGGTCCCCTCCGCGAACAGGACGACCAGCTCCCCCTCGGCCAAGCGGTGGCCCATGGCGGTGCTGACGCTCGCGGTCGCGCCGCGGCGCTGCCGGTCGATGTAGATCGTCCGCTGGAGCCCCGCGAGGACGCCGATCAGCGGCCAGCCGGCGATCTCGGACTTCGCCACGAAGGAGAGCGGCCGCAGCGAGCCCACCGCGATGATGTCGAGCCACGAGACGTGGTTGGCGAGCACCAGCGCCGCCTCGCCGGGGGCCGGGGGCGTCCCGCTCTGCGTGACCCGCACCCCGAACAGCCACAGGAAGACGCGGTGGAACAGGATCGGCGCCAGGGTCGCGCGGCGGCCGAGGAGCCGCAGGGCGATCCAGTGGGGCGGTCCCAGCACCGCGAAGGCGAGGGCGAGGGCCGCGACGCGCCAGGCGATGCCGAGGCGGCTCACGGCGTCACAGGTCGGCGCTCATCGTCAGCGCGGTCGCCCGGCTGCCGTCGGCCTTGAGATAGTAGCCGGTGCGCGAACCGACCTGCCGGAAGCCGTGCCGGGCGTAGAGCCGCAGCGCGGGGGCGTTGCCCTCGTCGACCTCCAGATGCACCCGGGCGACGCCGTCGAGGGCGAGGCTCGCCAGGTGCTCGCGGAGCAGCTTGCGGCTGTGGCCGCCGCCGCGCAGAGCCGGGGACAGCACGACCGTCAGGATCTCGGCCTCGTCGGCGGCCCGGCGCGAGAGCACGAAGCCCTGGAGCACGCCCGCGCGCCAGAGGGCGTGCGCGTGGGTCGAGCGCTCGCAGAGCATCCGCTCGAACTCGTGCGCGTCCCAGGGCCGCGCGAAGGCGGTCGCGTGGAGGCGGGCGAGGGCAGGGGCCTGCGCGGCGTCGCGGAGCGGCGCGACGTAGGGCTCCGGGGTCAGCGCGTCCCACCACGCGAACCACCAGTCGAAGGGCCAGAAGGGCAGCGGGCGCGTCATCGCCGTGCGATCCGCGCGTGGTCCTGCGGCCGGGCATCCGGTCCCCGCAGGTAGAGGGGCCGCGCCAGGGCCTGCGCCGGGTCGGCGACGAGACCGAGCGAGGCCACCGCCGCGATATCGGGACCGCCGACATGGGCGACGCGCGCCGCGACGCCGCGCGCGGCGAGCGCGGCGGCCAGCATCGGCGCGCCGGAGCCGGTCAGCACCACCGGGCCGTCGCCCAGCTGCTCGGCCGCCGCCTCGACGGCGAGATGCGCGGGCGCGAGGCCGTCGCCCGGCCCGAGGGCCTGCACGTAGACGGCGCCGTGGCGGGCGTCGATCACCGCGGCGATCGTGCCCGCTACGGTGTCGGCCAGGAGCGGCGCGAGGAGCGCCGAGAGGGTGCCGACGCCGACGACGGGCTTGCCGGTCGAGAGGCCGATGGCGCGGGCCGCCGACAGGCCGACCCGCAGCCCGGTGTAGCTGCCGGGCCCGACCGTCACGGCGACCCGGTCGATCGCCTCAAATCCGCCCTCGACCCGGGCGATCACCCGCTCGATCAGCGGCAGCAGAGACTCCGCGTGGCCGCGCGCCATGGGCAGCGACTCGGCGGCGAGAGGCTCGTCGGACTCCTCCGCCATGACGCAGGCGGCGCAGGTGTCCAGCGCTGTGTCGATGGCCAGGATACGCACGCTCACTCCCACAGGCCGGTCCGCGCCGACGGTTGCCTCCCTGCGCCGCGACGGGCGCGAAGAGCCTCCAGCGTTAGAGCAAAACCGCCGCCTCGTCAGCGGCGGGGCGCCCGCACCGGGCGGATCACCGGTGGAGTGTTGCCGGCTTGCGCCGGTGCGCGCCCGCGGCCTCGGACGGGTCCGGCGTACCGGCCCCCGGCTCCGCCGCGAAGGCGGGAGCCGGTGGGCAGCCGAGGGCCGTTCCGGCCCTCCGGCGTGCCGCCCGCACCGCGGCGCGGGCGCGGATCCTCAGATCGCCTGGACCTCGCGGATCTCCGGCAGGAAGTGCCGGAACAGGTTCTGCACGCCGTGCCGCAGGGTCGCCGTGGAGGACGGGCAGCCCGAGCAGGCCCCCTTCATCTCCAGATAGACCACGCCCCCCTTGTAGCCGCGGAAGGTGATGTCGCCGCCGTCGCCCGCCACCGCCGGGCGCACCCGGGTCTCGAGCAGGTCCTTGATGGTCACGACGGTGTCGTGGTCCGCCTCGTCGTAGAACTCGTCGCCCGGCTCGATCTCGCCGTGGCCGCCCTCGGCCATCACGGGCGCGCCGGACTGGAAGTGCTCCATGATCGCGCCGAGCACCGCCGGCTTGACCTGCGCCCAGTCCGAGCCGTCCTCGCCCTTGGTCACCGAGATGAAATCGTGGCCGAAATAGACGCCCGCCACGCCCGGGACGGTGAACAGAGCCGCGGCCAGGGGCGAGCGGGCGGCGGCCTCGGCGTCCCGCGCCTCGAAGGTCGATTCCGCCAGCACGACGCGGCCGGGCAGGAACTTCAGGGTGGCCGGGTTCGGCGTGGCTTCGGTCTGGATGAACATGGTGGCGATACTCCGCTGCGCCGGTTCAAGGCCGGCCGGGACAGGCGCCGCGAGGCGCCGCCTCCCATGTGGACCGGCGATCGGATTTTCTCAACCTGTCGTCCGGTCCCGCCGGCGCGCGAGAGTGGACATTCGGCCGACGGCGCGACAGGACGAACGCCGTCGAACGCCAGAGGAGCCGGCAGTGGACATGACCGCGGACCAGACCCTCGCGCAGGACTTGCTGAAGGATCTGCGCGAGGCCCAAGCCAAGCTGGACGCGGCGCGCGCGGAAGCGGCCTCGCTCAAGGTGCTGCTCGCGCTGCGCACGCATCAGCACGACCAGGCCTGGCAGGAGGGGCAGCGCCTCGCCGCGGCGCTCGCGGAGGCGCAGACCCGCGCGGAGGCGGCCACGACCGCGCGGGTCGAGACGCAGGTGGACGCGCAGGCAAACGCGGCCGCGTCCGAAGCCGCCGCGATGGCCGACGAGCGCACCGAGGCGGTCCGGATCGTCCTGGGCGCGGTCCTCGCCAGCATCGGACACCGGGCCCTCGACCGGCGGCGCTTCCAGGACCTGATCGCCCGGGCCGGCCGCGAGGCGCCGGATCAGGGTCCGGGCGCGGCCCGGCACGCCGTGCTGCTGACCGAGGCGCGGCGGGTGCTGGGGATCGCCCAGTAGGGCGGCCCGAAGCGCGCGCACCGCGACCGGTCGCCGGCGGCAGGGTTAACCGACGCTTAACCCAGCTCTCCCATCGTCGTCCCCGGGACGGACAGGAGATCGACCGCATGCTGATCAGCGAGCACCACGTGCGCGAGTGCGCCTACTACATCTGGGAGAACGAGGGCCGGATTCACGGGCACGCTGCGGCCCACTGGATCCGCGCCGAGTCCGAGCTGCGCGCGAACGCGATGCTCGCGGCCGCCGCGTCCGAGACGGTCGAGGCCGCCAAGCCCGTCGAGGCCGCCGCGAAGGCCGCGCCGGTGAAGACCGCCGCCAAGCCGGTCGCCAAGACCGCTGCCACCAAGACCGCCATTGCCAAGCCCGCCGCTGCCAAGCCCGCCGCGTCGAAGACCGCCGCTGCCAAGCCCGCGGCCGTGAAGGCCGCCGCGAAGCCGGCGGCCCCGAAGCCCGCCCGCGCCTCCAAGGCCGCGGTGACCGCCGGCCTCGCCGCCAAGGCGAAGCCCGCCCGGACCCCGGCCTCGATGCACTGAAGGGTCGGCGCCGCGGCGCCACCACGGCCTCTCTCGGAGCCCGCCCCTCGCGCAGGGGCGGGCTTCCGTCGTTCGTGGGCCCAGCGCGGAACAGGCCGGGCGCCGGCAGGTTGTCCGGCCTGATGCGGGCGCAGGGCTCCGCGACGGGGCTGCGATGCGCGCGGTGATCTTCGACATCGACGGGACGCTGCTCGACAGCGTCGACCTGCATGCCCGCGCCTGGGTGGAGGCCTTCGCGCATTTCGGCGTGGAAACCGGCTTCGCCGAAGTCCGCCGGCAGATCGGCAAGGGCGGCGACGAGCTGATGCCGGTCTTCCTGTCGGAGGAGCGGATCGCGCGGGAGGGCGAGACCATCGAAGCCTACCGCTCCGACCTGTTCAAGCGGCGCTACCTGTCCGAGGTCCGGCCGTTCCCGGGTGTCCGGCCGCTGTTCGAGCACATCCGCTCCGCCGGGCTGAAGATCGCGCTCGCCTCGTCGGGCAAGCGCTCCGAGGTCGAGCACTACACCGAGATCCTGGAGATCGGCGACCTCGTCGACGTCGCCACGAGCTCGGACGACGCGGACCGGTCCAAGCCGCACCCCGACATCTTCGAGGCCGCCCTGGCGAAGCTCGACGGCGTCCCGCCCGACGCGATCATCGTCGTCGGCGACACCCCCTACGACGCCGAGGCCGCCGCGAAGGCGGGCCTGCGCACCGTCGGCCTCCTCTGCGGCGGCTTTCCGGAGGCGGACCTGAGGGCGGCCGGCTGCGCGGCGATCTATCGGGATCCCGAGGATCTGCTCGACCGATTCGCGGAGTCGCCGCTGGCGGGCGGCTGAGCGCCGGCCCGGCAAGCGGATTCCGCGGCGGGTCCGGCGTCGTCCACACATTCCCGCCACGCTGTTGCAGCGCGGTGACGCGGAGCGATGCCGGCTACGTATTCACGCGAAAAGGACTGGTGCCCGTCGATCGAAAGGCGTAGCGACCCGCCCGCCAATCTGGACTCCTTCGAAGGACGAGCGCCTCGCATGCCCCAGACTCACCAGGCCGGCCCGGCACCGCGCTTCGTACCGGTCGCCAAGTCGCTGCCGGAGCAGATCGCCGACGCGGTCGAGAGCCGGTCGACCCCGCTCAGCCAGCTGCTCCGCCTGATGGCCGCCCTCGATGCCGAAGGCGGTAACGAGGCCCTGCGGCTGCGGCTCCGCGCCCGGATCGGCGCGCCGCTCGACGCCTGACCCCGCGTCGCGGGTCAATGCCGCCGGTGCCGATGGCGCCGGCCACCCCGCTTCGCCGCCGGTGCGGCCGCCTTCGCGACGCGGTCCATGCAGGCGAAGTAGATCCGGCGCCCGATCTCCTCGAGTTCGAGGCCCTGCGGGTTGGGCGCCGAGAAGACCTTCGCGCGGGCCTCGTTGCGGCAGGCCGCGTCCTCCGGGCTCCGGATCGGCGGCTCCGCGCGGGCGGCCCCGCCGGCCAGGGCCGAGACGATCCAGGTCGCTGCCACGATCGATACGCGCGTGCTTGCCAGGGTACTCGGCATACTGACGTTCGGACCTCACTCGCTCGAGACACAGATAGAGCGTCTCGATCACCCGTGAAGCTTGGTCAGAGTGCGGGCTCCGGCAATAATCGACAGCCTTCGCGTCAGGGCACGATCCAGCGGCACGGCCCCCCGCCGGCCACGGTCAGGCACTCGTAGGGCGCCCCGCCGATCAGGGCCCGCTGCTCCACGGTGCCGATGGCGCTGCGCGGGATCCGCCGACAGCCGGCCTCCAAGGGGGCGGGGCCACCGCTGCCCGAGGCCGCGTCGACCCGCCGGGCGGCGATCAGCGTCTCGCAGGCCATCACCGAGTCGGCCCCCTGCGCGCGGGCCGTCCGGGGCGCGACGGCGCCGGACAGGGCGGCGAGGACGAGGACCGCGGGAAGAACCTGTCGGGATCGGTAAAGCATCGCGGCCTCGGCTACCCGCGCCGGACGGGCGCGTCGCGGTTCGGCCGCCCTCAACGCGTTGCCGCGCGCGTTGGTTGCCGCGTGCGGACACGCCCCCCCGAACGCGACGACGCCCGCCTTGCGGGCGGGCGTCGTGGGCGTTCGAAGCTCGGGTGAGCCGACGGCCTGCGCTCAGCGCTTGGTCTTGACCTTCGCCTTGCGGGCCGCGTAGCGCGCGTCGCGCTGGGCCTTCTTGGCGGCCAGGTCGGCCGACTTGCGCTCCTGCGCGGCGGCCAGCTCGGCGGCCTCGCGGGCGATCTGGGCGGCGAGTTCCGCCTCCTCCCGCTGACGCTTCTCCTCGGCGGCCTTCCGCTCGGCGGCGATCCGGGCGGCCTCGCGCTCGCGGGAGCGCTCCTCGCGGGCCTTGGCGACCTCGGCGCGGGCCTTCGCCTTGGCGATCACCTCGGGGTCGTCGGACGGGGGGCGCGCCTTGAACTTGGCCAGCAGGGCGGCCTTGGCGTTCTGCGAGTTCTGGCGACGGTCGTCGAAATTCCTGTAGTCGAATGCGCTCATCTGACCTTTCTCAGTTGGGTACGTCTCGCGTGTCGCGGGGACATCCGGCGGGGCCGGGCACGTACGGAGTCTGCAGGTTCCGACGCCATCCCCGCGCCCCGGAACCGCACCGATCCACCGGCTGTACCGATGGTCCGACCCGAGCGTTCGGCCTGCGTCTGAACGCTCGGGTCGGACCATTGTTCGAAGATCGCAGAGCCCTTAATCAGAGCTTCACGCGAGATGCAATCGGCGAGACCTGCGCAGGCAGCCGGTCCGGCGACAATCCCGGCCCACTCTGTAAGAGTTTCGACCCGCGGTGCGGAAATAC
Organism: Methylobacterium sp. NPDC080182; assembly: GCF_050281105.1. Classification (NCBI taxonomy): domain Bacteria; kingdom Pseudomonadati; phylum Pseudomonadota; class Alphaproteobacteria; order Hyphomicrobiales; family Methylobacteriaceae; genus Methylobacterium; species Methylobacterium sp. NPDC080182. The sequence continues at coordinate 145,896 of NZ_JBNNWO010000011.1, read as the reverse complement.
CTCAGGCCGGCAGCCGGCAGAGGCTTCGGTGCTCGACAGGTGGGCGCGCATCCATCCCCTGGACTTGCCTGCCAGTCCTAGATGGGTCGCGCGCCGGGCGAAGACAAGATTCGTGTTCGCCCGGCGCCCGTCGCGCAGCTGTCCGCTGGATGGACCTATACTCCCATCACAAAGCAGACCTGCAGAATCGACAGCGTATTCGTTGCCGGACCTTCGATCCCGCGATGGGTCGCGACTCCGCTCCGGCGCGCGGGCGTGCCCAGAAACGGTCCTCCCGCCGCCGCCTAATTCTTGTGCACGCGGATCGGAGCGCATCGAATCCATCGCCAGCACGTCCCTGCCTGCCTATGATCTAGGCACGCAGGCGCGCCGGTTCGCGGCACTGCGCGCGGGCTCGCGGCACAGGGCCTGCTTGCCGCGATCGATCGCGTCCCGCGCGATCGGCTTGAGGAGTTCCATGTCCGAGACCCGCCCCCCGTACGATCCCGAGAGCTACGCCGCGGCCGCGGCGGCCCTCCTCGGCCTCACCCTCGACCCCGCGTGGATCGCCCCGGTGACCGCCAATCTGCGCGTCCTCGCCGCGGCGGCCGAGCTGGTGGAGGCCTTCCCGCTGGCCGACGAGATCGACGCGGCCCCGAGGTTCGAAGCGTGAGCGCGAGCGATCCCTCGACGGCAACGGCGATCGCCGCAGCGATCGCCGATGGCCGGACCACCGCGCGGCAGGCCGTCACGGCGGCGCTCGACCGGATCGGGCGCCTCGACGACAAGGTCGGCGCCTTCACCGACGTGCTGTCCGCGCGCGCCCTGGCCCGGGCCGACGCGCAGGACGCGGCGCGGCGCGACGGGGCGTCGCCGGGCCCGCTGGCCGGCGTGCCGTTCGCGGTGAAGAACCTGATCGACATCGACGGCCTGCCGACCCGCGCCGGATCGAAGATCAACCGGGAGCGGCCGCCGGCCGAGCGGGACGGCGCCCTGGTCCGACGCCTGGAGGCCGCGGGGGCGATCCTCGTCGGCGCCCTTAACATGGGCGAGTACGCCTACGACTTCACCGGCGAGAACATCCACGACGGCGACGCCCACAACCCGCACGCCCTGGATCACATGACCGGCGGCTCGTCGGGCGGCTCGGGCGCGGCCATCGCCGCCGGGATGGTGCCGCTCACGCTGGGCTCGGACACGAACGGCTCGATCCGCGTCCCCGCCGCGTTCTGCGGCTGCTATGGCCTCAAGCCGACCTACGGCCGGCTGACCCGCGCGGGGAGCTTCCCCTTCGTGGGCAGCCTCGACCATCTCGGCCCGATGGCCCGGAGCGTGACCGATCTGGCGCTCGCCTACGACGCCATGCAGGGCCCCGATCCGGACGATCCGGTGGCGACGCTCCGCCCGGCGGAGCCGGTCCTGCCGCGGCTCGAGGCGGGGATCGACGGCCTGCGCGTCGCGGTGGCCGGCGGCCATTTCGCCCGCAACGGCGATCCGGAAGCCTTCGCGGCGGTGGCGCGCGCCGCCGAGGCGCTCGGCGCGCGGCGCACCGTCGAGTTGCCGGAGGCCCACCGCGCCCGCGCGGCCGCCTACCTGATCACCGCCGCGGAGGGCGCCACACTCCACCTCGACCGTCTGCGCACCCGGCCGCAGGATTTCGACCCGGCGGTGCGCGACCGGCTGATCGCCGGGGCGATGATCCCGGCGCCCCACGTGGAGCGGGCGCAGCGGTTCCGCCGCTGGTACCGGGCGCGGGTGCTGGAGCTGTTCGAGACCGTCGACGTGATCCTGGCCCCGGCCACGCCCTGCCGCGCGCCGAGGGGCGGCCAGACCCACTTCGTCCTCGACGGCGTGACGCTGCCGGTGCGCGCCAATATCGGCGTGTTCACGCAGCCGGTCAGCTTCATCGGCCTCCCGGTCGTGGCGGCGCCGGTCCGGCTCGACGCCGGTCTGCCGCTCGGCGTCCAGATCATCGCCGCGCCCTGGCGCGAGGATCTCGTCCTGCGCGCGGCGCGCTATCTCGAACGGACCGGCGTCAGCACGGCGCCCATCGCGGAGCTTGCCCGATGATCATCGACGATCCCGCCGTGAAGGCCGAGGTCGAGGCCGCGTTCCGGGCCTACGAGACGGCGCTCACCACCAACGACGTCCCGACCCTGGAGGCGCTGTTCCGGGACGATCCGCTGACCATCCGCTACGGGATCGGCGAGAACCTCTACGGCATGGACGCGATCCGCGCCTTCCGCCGGGCCCGCTCCCCGGTGGGCCTGGAGCGGACCCTGGCGCGGACGCAGATCACCACCTACGGGCGCGACTTCGCCACCGCGATGACGCTGTTCACCCGCGCCAGCGCACCGGGGAAGATCGGTCGCCAGAGCCAGACCTGGGCGCGCTTTCCGGAGGGCTGGCGGGTGGTCGCAGCCCACGTGAGCCTGATCGACGCGGACTAGCCGCGGAGCGGCCCGCGCCCCGGCGGGGGCGTGTGGCCGCGGGCTTGCATACGGTCGAGCGTATTCCGCGCCGTCTGGCGCGGACCAACGCGAGTACCCGACCCAAGATGCTGTCCCGTCTGAGAAAACTCGGCGCCCGTGCCGCGCTGGCCGGTGCCCTGGCGCTCTCCGCGAGCACCGCTGCCCTCGCGCAGGGGACGCTGCGGATCGGCATGACCGCCTCCGACATCCCGCTGACCACCGGCCAGACCGACAACGGCGGCGAGGGTATGCGGTTCATGGGCTACACGGTCTATGACGGCCTCATCAACTGGGACCTGTCGAGCGCCGAGCTGGCCTCCGATCTCGTGCCGGGGCTCGCCACCAGCTGGGGCGTCGACGCCACCGACAAGACCAAGTGGACCTTCAAGCTCCGGCCGGGCGTGAAATTCCACGACGGCTCGGACTTCACCGCCGACGCGGTGGTCTGGAACCTCGACAAGCTCTTGAAGGCCGACGCGCCGCAATACGACCCGCGCCAGTCCGCGCAGGGCAAGACCCGCATCCCGGCCGTCGCGAGCTACCGGGTGGTCGACCCGCTCACCGTCGAGATCACCACCAAGGCCCCCGACGCGACGCTGCCCTACCAGATCGCCTGGATCATGATGTCGTCGCCGGCGCAGTGGGAGAAGCTCGGCAAGTCCTGGGACGCCTTCGCCAAGCAGCCCTCGGGCACCGGCCCGTGGAAGCTGACCCTGTTCGCCCCGCGCGAGCGGGCCGAGATGGTCCCGTTCAAGGAGTACTGGGACAAGGACCGCGTGCCGAAGCTCGACAAGCTCGTGCTGATCCCGCTGCCGGAGGCCAACGCCCGGACCGCCGCCCTCCGCTCCGGACAGGTCGACTGGATCGAGGCGCCCGCGCCGGATTCCGTGGCCTCGCTGAAGAGCGCCGGCTTCACCATCGTCACCAACGCCTACCCGCATAACTGGACGTGGCACCTGTCGCGGGTCGAGGGCTCGCCCTGGAACGACATCCGCGTCCGCAAGGCCGCGAACCTCGCCATCGACCGCGAGGGTCTGAAGGAGCTGCTCGGCGGCCTCGCGATCCCCGCCAAGGGCTTCATGCCGCCCGGTCACCAGTGGTTCGGCCACCCGACCTTCGACATCAAGTACGACCCGGAGGCCGCCAAGAAGCTGCTGGCCGAGGCGGGCTACAGCGCGGCCAAGCCCCTGAAGCTGAAGGTCGCGATCTCGGCCTCGGGCTCGGGCCAGATGCAGCCGCTGCCGATGAACGAGTTCGTCCAGCAGAACCTCGCCGACGTGGGCATCCAGGTCGATTACGAGGTCGTGGAGTGGAACACGCTGATCAACATCTGGCGGGCCGGGGCCAAGGCCGACATCTCCCGCGGCGTCTCGGCGATCAACTACTCGTACTTCATCCAGGACCCCTTCACCGGCTTCATCCGCCACCTGCAGTGCAACTTCGCCCCGCCGAACGGCACGAACTGGGGCTATTACTGCGATCCGGCGATGGACAAGCTGTTCGATCAGGTCCGCAACACCTTCGACAAGGCCGAGCAGACGAAAGTCCTGGAGAAGGTCCACGAGAAGTACGTCGACGACGCGCTGTTCATCATGATCACGCACGACGTCAATCCGCGCGCGATGAGCCCCAAGGTGAAGGGCTTCGTTCAGGCGCAGAACTGGTTCCAGGACTTCTCGAAGATTACGATGGCGACCGCGGGGCGGTAGCGTAACGGGGCGCCTCTCTCCTCCCCCTTGTGGGGAGGAGCCGGAGGTGGGGGTGGTGCAGGATAGGGCGTTGCGGTGCCTCCTGAACCACCCCCACCCCTGACCCCTCCCCACAAGGGGGAGGGGAATAGTCTCGGCTGAGTAGACAACAGGCCCTTGAATGCTGCTCTACATCCTCAAACGTCTGGTCTACGTGACGCCCGTGGCGTTCGGGGTCAGCGTCGTCTGCTTCCTCCTCGTCCACCTCGCGCCGGGCGATCCCCTGAGCGCGGTCCTGCCCGCCGACGCCACCCAGGCCACCATCGACGAGATGCGGGCCGCCTACGGCTTCGATAAGCCGCTGCCGGTCCAGTACCTGATCTGGCTCTGGCACGTGCTGCACGGCGATCTCGGAACCTCGATCGCCACCGGCCGGCCGGTGCTCGGCGAGGTCAGCCGCGCCGTGGTGAACTCGCTGATCCTGGCCTCGGTGGCGACCGTGATCGGCTTCACCTTCGGCACCCTGTTCGGCTTCGTGGCGGGCTATCACCGCAACTCCCTGGCCGACCGGGCCGCCTCGGCCGTGTCGGTCTTCGGCGTGAGCGTGCCGCACTACTGGCTCGGCATGGTCCTGGTGATCGTGTTCTCGGCCAATCTCGGCTGGCTGCCGCCCACTGGGGCCGGGCCCGACGGCTCCGGCAACTGGCGGCCCGACTTCGAGCACCTGCGCTACCTGATCCTGCCGGCCATCACGATGTCGGTGATCCCGATGGGCATCATCGCCCGCACGGTCCGGGCGCTGGTGGCCGACATCTTGTCCCAGGACTTCGTCGAGGCCCTGCGCGCCAAGGGCATGGACGAGCGCGGCGTGTTCCGCCACGTCGTGCGCAACGCCGCTCCGACCGCGCTCGCCATCATGGGCCTGCAGCTCGGCTACCTGCTCGGCGGCTCGATCCTGGTCGAGACCGTGTTCGCGTGGCCGGGCACCGGCTTCCTTCTCAACGCCGCGATCTTCCAGCGCGACCTGCCCCTGCTCCAGGGCTCGATCCTCGTGCTGGCGATGTTCTTCGTGCTCCTCAACCTGCTGGTGGACGTGATGCAGACCGCCCTCGACCCGCGCATCGAGCGCGCTTGAGCCGGAGCCTGACGATGACCGTTCCCGTCACCGCGGCCTCCGTGGCCCTCGACGGCGGCGTCCTCGCCGCCGAGGACGTGACCCACGGGCCCGAGGCCGCCTTCGCCCCGTCGCGGGGGTTCTGGGGCCATGTCGGCCACCGGCTCGTGCGCGACCCCGTCGCCATGGGCGCGGGCGCCGTGATCCTGATCGTCGTGCTGATCGCGATCCTCTCGCCCTGGATCACCCCGATGGACCCCTACAAGGGCTCCATGCTGCGCCGCCTCAGGCACGTCGGCGACGCTACCTACTGGCTGGGCTCGGACGAGCTCGGCCGCGACATGATCAGCCGGCTGATGATGGGCTCGCGGCTGTCGCTGTTCATCGGCGTCACGCCGGTGCTGATCGCCTTCGTGATCGGCTCCGCGATCGGGATCCTGGCCGGCTACGTCGGCGGCTGGACCAACACGATCCTGATGCGCACCATCGACGTGTTCTTCGCCTTCCCGTCGGTGCTGCTGGCGATCGCGCTGTCCGGGGCGCTCGGCGCCGGCATCTTCAACTCGATCGTGTCGCTGACCTGCGTGTTCGTGCCCCAGATCGCCCGCGTCGCCGAGAGCGTCACCACGGGCATCCGCAAGCGCGACTACATCGACGCCGCCAAGCTGTCGGGCGCCTCGGCCCTGACGATCATGCGCGTGCAGGTGCTCGGCAACGTCGTCGGGCCGATCTTCGTCTACGCGACCAGCCTGATCTCGGTCTCGATGATCCTGGCCTCCGGCCTCTCGTTCCTCGGCCTCGGCGTGCGCCCGCCCGAGCCCGAATGGGGCCTGATGCTCAACACCCTGCGCACCGCGATCTACGTCAATCCGGTCGTGGCCGCCCTCCCGGGCGTCTGCATCTTCATCGTCTCGATCGCCTTCAACCTGTTCTCGGACGGGCTCCGGTCCGCCATGGAGATTCGCCAGTGAGCGTCATCCCGGACGCCCCCGACCCGTTCGCCCGCGACCGCGGCGGACCCGGCCAGCCGCTCCTGTCGGTCTCCGGCCTCGTCAAGCACTTCCCGGTTCGCAAGGCCGGGGGCAAGAAGCAGGTCGTCCGCGCGGTCGACGGCGTCGATTTCGATGTCCTGAAGGGCGAGACGCTCGGCATCGTCGGCGAATCCGGCTGCGGGAAGTCGACGACCGCCAAGCTGCTGATGGGCCTGATCGAGCGCGATTCCGGCACCATGCTGTACGACGGCCAGCCGGTCGGCGAGCGCGCCATGCCCTGGCGGTCCTACCGCCGCCAGGCCCAGATGGTGTTCCAGGACAGCTACGCGTCCCTCAACCCGCGCATGACCGTCGAGCAGTCGATCGCCTTCGGCCCGAAGGTCAACGGCGTGCCCGCCCGCGAGGCGGTGGAACGCGCCCGCGGGCTGCTCGCCCGGGTCGGGCTGGAGCCGAAGCGCTTCGCCGGCCGCTACCCGCACGAGATCTCCGGCGGCCAGCGCCAGCGGGTGAACATCGCCCGCTCGCTCGCCCTGGAGCCGCGGCTGGTGCTCCTCGACGAGGCGGTCTCGGCGCTGGACAAGTCGGTGGAGGCGCAGGTCCTGAACCTGCTCCTCGACCTGAAGGCCGAGTTCGGCCTGACCTACATCTTCATCAGCCACGACCTGAACGTCGTGCGCTTCATCTCCGACCGGGTGATGGTGATGTATCTCGGCCGGGTCTCCGAGATCGGCCCCTCCGACACGGTGCTCGACGCGCCGGCGCACCCCTACACCGAGGCGCTGCTCGCCTCGATGCCGTCGCTCGATCCCGACAACCGCACCCAGGCGGCGCTGCTCGCGGGCGACCCGCCGAACCCGATCGACCCGCCGTCGGGCTGCCGCTTCCACCCGCGCTGCGCCCTGGCGGAGGACGTCTGCGGCCGGACGGAGCCGCCCCTCGACACGATCCGGCCGCTGCACCGCGTCGCCTGCCTCGCCCGCCAGCCGGGTTCCGGCCATTCCGCGGCGCCCGCGGGCGCGCTGGCAGCATGAGCACCCCGATGTCCGGTTCAGAACCCGCGGTCGCCCTCGAGAACCTGCGCGTCGCCTTCGGCAAGGTGCAGGTCGTCGACGGCGTCGACCTGAGTCTGGAGCGCGGTCAGGCGCTGGCGCTCATCGGCGAATCCGGCTCCGGCAAGAGCGTCACCCTGCGGGCGATCCTGCGGCTGTTCCCGGAGGGGCGCAGCCGGATCGAGGGCGGCATCCGGGCCGCCGGCAAGGACGTGCAGGCGCTGACCCGGCGCCAGCTCGCCGATTTCCGCGGCGGCGACGTCTCGATGATCTTCCAGGAGCCGCTGCTCGCCTTCGACCCGGTCTACACGGTCGGCCGGCAGATCACCGAGGCGATCCTGCGCCACGAGACGATCTCCAAGGACGAGGCCCGCAAGCGCGCGCTCGCCCTGTTCGAGCGGGTACGGATCCCGAGCCCGGAGCGGCGGCTCGACAACTACCCGCACGAGATGTCGGGCGGCATGCGCCAGCGGGCCATGATCGCGCTGGCGCTGGCCTGCCGGCCGCAGGTCCTGCTCGCCGACGAGCCGACCACGGCGCTCGACGCCACGGTGCAGATCCAGGTCCTGCTGCTGCTCCGCGAGCTGCAGCGCGACCTCGGCCTGTCGATCGTGATCGTCACCCACGATCTCGGCGCGGCGGTCGAGGTCGCCGACCGGATCGCCGTGATGTACGCGGGCAAGATCGTCGAGACCGGCACGGCGCATCAGGTGGTCCTGAACCCGCACCACCCCTACACGATCGGCCTGCTGCGCAGCCGCGCGGAGGGGGCGCTCGCCAAGGGCTCCCGGCTCCAGACGATCCCCGGCAGCCCGCCCGACCTCGCCAACCGCCCGCCGGGCTGCCCGTTCGCGCCGCGCTGCTTCCTGGCCGAGGAAAGCTGCCGCCGGGAGATGCCGCAGGTCGCCGAGATCGCCCCCGGCCACCGCGTCGCCTGCTGGCGGACCGAGGAGGCCTCGGCGGCCTACCGGGCCGGCCCGACCCCGGTGCGCGCCGCCGAGCCGGTCCCGGCCTGACCTCGACGCCCCCGCGCCGAGGCTTTATCCGGCTCGGCGCGGGCCCGCGGCGGCGGACCGCGTCCGAACCGGCCGCGCGGGCGTCACGATGAGCCAAGTCCTATCCGGGCCAGTCCTATCCGGGCCAGTCCCGTCCGAGATCCTGCTCGTCCCCCGGGGCGAGGCCGGGCACTTCCTGCCGGCGGCCCTCGGCTGGCTGGGCAAGCGGGTCACCGTCACCGCCGAACCCGGCCCGGCGAACCACGTCCTCTGCCTGCCGGTCCTCGATTTCGTGCGCCTGGGCTTCCCGGAGGCGAACGGGCGACTCGACCTCCTCGAACCGGGGGACGCCGAGAACCTCCGCGCCGGGCGCGCCGCGCTGCTCCTCGACCTCTCGAACGAGGGGCCGGGCCTGCACGCGCCGACCTTCGAAGCGCTGCACCGGAACCTCGAAGACCGCGGGATCCCGCGCGAGCAGGTGATCCTGGTCACGCAGAACCGGCTGCTGCGGCTCGACTACGAGCGCCTCTACGGCGAGGGCCTGCGGTTCTGGACCTTCGAGTTCTTCCCGCTCCAGGTCGCCCTCTGGCTGGACGACGCCGAGGGTCCGCGGCTCTTCCCCCAGCACCCCCTCGACCGCACCGGCTACGCGCCCTTCGCCCGCGCCGCCGGCCCGGCCCGGTTCCTCTGCCAGAACGCGGCCCTGCGCTGGCACCGGGTGCTGCTCTACCGCTGGTTCCAGCTCGCCGGGCTGGACCGCGACGGGCTGATCTCCTTCCACGGCATCGGCGAGGACAACCCGAAGGCGGGCGGCATCGACGTCTTCCACGCCCCGCCGGAGATCGAGGCGGCCTTCGGGCCGCTGCTCGCCGATGTCGGCAGCTGGATCCCGCGCCGGGCGCGGCGGATCGATGCCGATCAGGGCACCGACATGGTCATGACCCTCGACACGCAGGCCTACGCGGAGTGTGACCTGACCGTCATCTCGGAGACCGATTTCTTCGAGCCGGGCGTCGAGCGGATCACCGAGAAGTCGATCAAGGCGGCGGCAACGGGCCTGCCCTTCGTGACGGTGGGCGCGCCGCGCGCCGTCGCGCGGCTGTCCGAGCTGGGCTTCGAGACCTTCGGCGGCCTGATCGACCACCACTACGACCTCGTGTCCGACCCGGCCGAGCGGCTGCCGCTCGTGTTCCGGTCGATCGAGCGCGCCTGGGCCGCGTGCCGGGACGACCGGGCGCGCTGGCACCGCCTCGCCCGCGAGCAGGCCGAGGCCAACGTGGCCCACGCGCGGCGCGGATTGCTGCCGCAGTACGAGCGGGTGATGGTCGCGCCGCTGATCGAGCGGCTGAACCGGTTCATGGAGACGGGCGCGATCCTCCACTGAACGCCGCCCGCAGGACCTCCGCCATGCGCCGCACCGCCGGCTCGATCGCCCGCTCGGGCACGGCGGCGTAGCCGAGGAGCAGGCCCGGCTCCGCCGGACCGGAGTGGTAGGCCGAGAGCGCGACCGCCGAGATCCCCGCGCGGCCGAGCGCCGCCGCGGCGGCCACGTCGGTGAGGGCCGGGCGCCAGGCCGGCCCCGGCCGGGCGATGACGTGCATCCCACCCTCCATCGCGGCGATCGCCGCGACGTCCCCGGCGTGGCGGCGCGCGGCCTCGATCAGCGCCTCCTGGCGCAGGGCGTAGAGGCGGCGCGTCCGGCGCAGATGGCCGGCGAGGTGGCCGTCCTCGATGAAGCGCGCCAGCGCCCACTGGCCGATCCCGGACGGGGCGGGGCCCGTCTCGGCCAGCGCCTGATTGACCGGCGCGACGAGGCCGCGGGGCAGGACGAGGTAGCTCAGGCCGAGGGCGGGCAGCAGCAGCTTCGAGAAGCTGCCGACGTAGATCACGCGGCCGCCGCGATCGAGGGCGCGCAGCGGCGCGAGCGGGCGCCCGGCATAGCGGTAGGCGCCGTCGTAATCGTCCTCCACGATCCAGCCCGAGACCGCTTCGGCCCAGGCCAGAAGGTCGAGGCGGTTCTCCAGGCTCATGGCGTGCCCGAGGGGGTAATGGTGGGCCGGCGTCACCACCGCGAGCCGCGCGCCGGCCGCCCCCGCGGCGGCCAGGGCCACCGACAGGCCCCCGGGTCCGACCGGGACGGGGATGGGGTTCAGGCCGGCGCCGGCGAGGGCCTGCGCGATGCCCGGGAAGCCGGGCTCCTCGACCAGGGCGGTCTCGCCGGGATCGAGGAGCAGCTCGGCGAGCAGGCGCAGGCTCTGTCGGATACCCGCGGTGACGATGACGTCGTCGGCCTCGCAGGCGACGCCGCGCGCCTGCGCCAGATAGGCGGCGATGGCGGCGCGCAGGGCCGGCGAGCCGCGCGGGTCCGGCCGCTCGGTCGGGCCGTGGCGCCACTCGGCCTGGAGCAGGCGACCCCAGACCTCGAAGGGGAAAGCGTCCTGCGCCGGCCGGCCCAGCGCGAAGGCGTCGGGCACGCCCGGACCCGCCATGTAGCGCCGGCTCGAAGCGGACACGAGGCGGGCGCCCCGACGGGACAGGGTAGGTGCCGGCTCGTCCCCCGGGCGTCGGAGGGGGCCGAGCGCGGGCAGCGCGTCGTCCGGCAGGGTCGCGGCGACGCGCGTCGCGGAGCCCGGCCGCGCCGTCAGGTAGCCCTCCGCGGTCAGCTGCTCCAGCGCCAGGACGACGGTCCCGCGCGCGCAGCCGAGGTCGGCGGCCAGGACCCGCGAGGCCGGGAGCCGGGCCCCGCGCGGCAGCCGGCGCTCGAGGATCGCCGCGCGCAGGCCCTCCCGGAGCTGCGCGTGCAGCGGCGCCGCGGCCGCGGTGTCGAGGGTGAGCGTCAGGGGCAGGGGAACCCGGGCCATGCGGCAAACTGGTCCAGTCGCGGTGCGCGAATTGGACCTTTCGCCTGGACCGCCGAACGGTCAAGCCCGGATCCGCAAGATCGCCGCAGGACAGGCCCATGTACCAGCCGCCCCATTTCCGGGACGATTCACGCGCCGCGCAGCACGCGCTGATCCGCGCCAACCCCCTCGGCCTGCTGGTGACCGCCGGCGCGGGTGGCCTGACCGCCAACCCAATCCCGTTCCTCTTGGACGACGACGGTCCCCACGGGGTGCTGCGGGCGCATCTCGCCCGCGCCAACCCGCAGGGTCAGGATCTCGCCGCGGCAGAGGAGTGCCTGATCGTGTTCCAGGGGCCGCAGGGCTACGTCACGCCGAGCTGGTACGCGAGCAAGCGCGAGCACGGCCGGGTGGTCCCGACCTGGAACTACGCCACCGTCCATGCCTGGGGCCGGCCGCGGATGATCGAGGATACGGACTGGCTCGGGCGCCAGATCGCCGACCTCACCGCCCTGCGCGAGGCGTCCCGGGCCGAGCCGTGGGCGGTCGCGGACGCGCCGGCGCCGTTCGTCGCCGCGCAGGTTCGGGGCATCATCGGCATCGAGATTCCGATCACGCGGGTCGAGGGGAAGTGGAAGATGAGCCAGAACAGGCCCGAGGCCGACCGGCACGGGGTCATCGCGGGGCTGCGCGCCGAGGGCGAGGCGGGTCTCGCCGGGCTGGTCGCCGAGCGGAGCGGGCTGTGAGCGCGCGCCTCAACGGCTTCGGCCAGCCCGTCGGCCCGGCGCTGCCGGACTGGAGCCCGCGCCCGCGGCCGCCGCGCACGCCCCTGGAGGGCTGCTTCTGCCGGCTCGTGCCGCTCGACGCCGCGGCGCACGCGGACGCACTCTACGCCACGTACAGGGCCGCCCCCGACACGCGCGGCTGGACCTATCTCGGCGACGAGATGCCGGAGAGCGCGGAGGTCTACCGGGCGCGCCTCGCGCGGCAGCAGACGAGCGAGGACCCGCTGTTCCACGCGATCCTGGATCCCGCGGACGGCGACGCCCTCGGGATCGCCTCGTATCTCCGGATCGATCCCGCCAACGGCGTGATCGAGGTCGGCCACCTCCACTTCGGCCCCCGGCTGCAGCGGGCGCCCGCCGCCACGGAGGCTATGGCGCTGATGATGGCCCGGGCCTTCGACGAACTCGGCTACCGGCGCTACGAGTGGAAATGCGACAGCCTCAACGCCCCGTCCCGGGCGGCGGCGCTGCGGCTCGGCTTCACCTTCGAGGGCATCTTCCGCAACGCCGTGGTGGTGAAGGGCCGCTCCCGCGACACGGCGTGGTTCTCCATCACCGATACCGAGTGGCCGCGAGTCCGCGCCGGCTTCGCGGCGTGGCTCGACCCGTCGAACTTCGACGGGGCGGGTCGCCAGCGGCGCGGGCTCGCGGACCTGCGCGCAGCTGCGGGCTGAGCCGGCTCAGGGGCCGCCGGCCAGGAACGCCTCCGCGCTGCGCAGGCTGAGCGCCATGATGGTCAGGGCCGGGTTCGCCGCGAGCGAGCTCGGGAAGGTCGAGCCGTCGCAAATCCACAGGTTGTCGATGTCGAAGCTGCGGCCGTGCGGGTCGACGACGGCGCTCGTCCCGTCGCGGCCCATCCGGCAGGTCCCGAGCGTGTGGGCGACGCGCTCCAGCACCCAGACGTCGTCGGCCCCCGCCTCCTCCCAGAGATCGCGCATGACCTTGGTGGCGTGCGCGTTGAGGCGGTTCTCGTTGGTGCTGTAGCCGAAGCTGATATGGGCCTTGCGCATCCCGTGCGCGTCGGTCTCGTCGGCAAGGGTCAGCACGTTGGCGTCGCAGGGCAGCGTCTCGCCGTTGATGCCGATGCCGGCGAAGTGGTTGTAGCGGTCGAGGTAGTCGAGCAGCGGCTGCCCCCACAGGCCGCGCCCCCGCGCCGCCGAGTTGCCGAAGGTCAACGGCACCACGCCGAGGCTCTGGATCAGGTAGCCGCCGGCGAAGTCGGCACGGGCGCGGATGAAGTCCTCGGTGATCAGCGAGGACGGATAGCCCCGGTTCATGCGCACCTCGTGGTCGAAGGTGCCCCAGACCTGGGTCGCCACGTGGCCCATGTAGTTGCGCCCGATCTGGCCGCTGGAATTGGCCAGGCCGAGATGGAGCAGCAGGCGCGGCGTCTCGACCGCCCCGGCGCAGAGGAAGACGGCGCCGCAGCGCTGCCGCCGCTCCGCGCCGTCCTGCCGGTAGACCACGCCGGTGATCCGGCCGTCGGCGCCCCGCTCCAGGCCATGGACGAAGGCCTCGGCCCGGATCTCGGCGCCGTGGGCGACCGCGTAGGGCAGGTAGGTCACGTCCATGCTGGCCTTGGCGCCCGTGCGGCAGCCCTGGTGGCAGAAGCCGCAATTGATGCAGGCGTTGCGGCGGGGCCCGTCCTCGGACTGGAAGTCCCGCGAGACCACGGCGGCGGGCGCGTCCGCCCACCGGATGCCGCGGGCCTCGCAGGCCCGCGCCATGATCTGCGCCGGCCCGTTCCGCGGGACCGGGGGCAGGGGATAACGGCGGCCGGCATCCCACGGATAGCTCTGCGCACCGGAGACGCCGAGGAAGCGCTCGACCCGCTCGTAGAACGGGAGCAGGTCCTCGTAGGAGAGTGGCCAGTCGACCCCTTCGCCGCTCTCCGTGTGCAGTCGGAGGTCGCGGGCGTCGGCCCTCGGCACGAAGGCGCCCCAGTGCAGCGTCGAGCCGCCGACGCCGGTCCCGCTGTTGTTCGCCCCGAAGGCCTCCGGGGTCGAGCCGCCGCTCAGCCGCTCCTCGGTCCAGTAGATCTCGTCGGCCAGCGTCTCGTCGAAGGCGAAGCGCTCCGGGGTGAAGTTCGGTCCGGCCTCCAGGGCCACGACCTTCAGCCCCGCCGCGGCGAGGCGCGCGAGGAGCGGCGCGCCGCCGGCGCCGGTCCCCACCACGACCGCGTCGACGGCCTCGTCCGCGCGGTAGGTCCGCATCCCCGCGAGGTTCATCGTCCCGCCTCCGTCCGCAGCGCCCGCGGCTCCCAGGGTTCCGGCGCGTCGAGTCCGACGGCGTGGAAGCCCGGCAGGCCGTCCGCGATCTCGCCCGGCCGGTCGCCGCCGGCACCGATGCCCGAGAAGCCGATCCGCGCCAGGGCCGCCGGGTGGCCGAGCCAGAGGCGGACCGCGTCGGCGCGGAGATCCTCGAACCAGAACCGCATCCGGTCGGCGTCGAAGCGGCCGCCGAGGCTTTCCGGAACCTTCAGCGCCGCGCGCGCGCACAGGGTGAGCAGCCCGTCCTGCTCGGCCGCGTCGAGGGTCACGAACGGGCGGTTGCGGGCGATGCGGGCGGCGGCGTCGAGCGTCCGAAGGGCGGCGCGGTAGGCCTCCGCGTCCGGCGGCAGGGCCGAGAAGCGCCAGCCGTCCCCGTCGCCGGAGGAAAGCCGCCGGTCGAGGCGGGCGGCCAGATCGAGGTGCGGCACCGGCACGACGCGGGCGAGGGCGGCCCGCAGGATCGCGAGTTCCACCGGGTCGAGGGCCGCCGGCCGATAGGCGGGATCGCTCGGCGCGGCGCGCTCCGCGAGCGCCTCACGGAGGCGGCTGTTCACGCGCTCGGAGGCGATCAGCGCCGCGTAGTCCGGCGGCACCGCCGGGCCGGCCTCGACGGGCGGCCGGGGCCGGTCACCGAGATGGGCGCGCAGGTGGTCGGCCAGGGCCTCGGGCCGCTCCAGCGGCAGGAGGTGGCCGACGCCGTCGACGGTGACGAGGCGATGGTGCGCGAGGTGGGGCGCCGTGAGGGCCCGCTGCGCGTCCGGCCCGAGGTCGGCATCCTCGGACCCGGCGAGGACCAGCGCCGGGGTGCGCAGGACGCCGACCCGGCGGCGCCAATCCTCGTTGGCGCCCTTCTCGAGCCAGGCTTTCCAGGCGGCCGGCTCGGCCCGCAGGACGTCGGCCACCGCCCGCGCCTCGCTCTCGGGATCCAGGCCGTCGCCCACGTTGGCGCGCACGAAGGCCTCGGCCTCGCGGCGCCGGGTCTCGGGATCCGCGTCGATCCAGGCGAGCATGTCGGCGCGCCGGTCCTCCGGGATCGGCTCCGGGCTCGGCGGCGAACCGGAGACCAGGACGAGGTCGGTGAGCCCCGCCAGCCCCGCCTCGCCATCCTCGGCCCGGCGCGCGAGCGCCAGCGCAACCTTGGCCCCCATGCTGTGGCCGGCAATCGCGTAGCGCGCCGGAGCCCGCGCGCGGATGGCCTCGGCCACGTGATCGGCCATGGCGGCGACGGAGTAGCCCGGCGTGCCGGCGGCATCGCCGAAGCCCGGCAAGTCTACGGGCACGCAAGTCAACGGCGTCCCGTCGAGGGCGCGCGCGAGACGCTCCCAGCTTCGGGCACTTCCGCCCAGATAGTGCAGGCAGAACAGGACTTCGGGCTCGGACATCGGCGAGACATCGCGCGGCGCCGGAATGCTTCAAGCGTACGCGACGCCGCATGGCCGAAGTCTTGTCTCGGACTCATTGGCCGAGTCGTGGCCGCGTGCGATCAGGAGCATCGGAGGAGGCGGCGATGGCGGATCTCGAACAGGCCTGGCGCGTGGAGGAGGCCTGCCTCAACGCCTGGCCGAGCCCGCGCGAGCTCCTGGTCGACGGCTACCTGCTGCGCGCCGCCGGCGGCCGCTCGAAGCGGCAGAATTCCGTGAACCCCATGCGCGGGAGCGGCGCGCCCGGACCGGCCATCGCGGCGGCGCGCGCGATCTACGGCCGCCTGGGGCAGCGCCCGATCTTCCGCGTGCCGGCCATCGCCCCGCAGATGGAGCCGCTCCTCGCCGGCGGCGATTACGATGTGGTCGACGAGACCTGCACGCTGATCCGCGGTCTCGACGACCTGCCGATTGCGCCCGATCCGGCCGTGGCGGTCGCCGCGGCGCCCGGGCCGGACTGGCTGGCCCTGCGCGACGCGGTGAACCGCGCGGATGAAGCGGCCGCGCGGGTGTTCCGCGACACCGTCGCCGCCCTGGCCCTGCCGCGGGCCTTCGCGGCGGCAGCGGCCGAGGGGGGCATCGGCGCCATCGCCTTCGGGGTGCTCGACCGGGAGCTGATGGTCATCGAGGCGGTGGCGACGCCCGAACCCCTGCGCGGCCGCGGCCATGCCCGGCGCGCGGTCGGCGCGCTGCTGCGCTGGGGCCGCGGGGAGGGCGCCCGGGCCGCCTGCCTGCAGGTCGTGGCCGCGAACACGCCGGCGCGGGCGCTCTACAGCGCCCTCGGATTCGAGCGCGAACTGTACCGCTATCACTACCGGGTCGGACCGGAGCCCGGCTGAGACGCGGGGGTCGCGGGCCGGCCCTTACATCCGGCCGCGGCGACCGTTTCAGGCGTCGAACAGCGAGCCCTGCCGCGTCGGGGCGGGGCTCGCGCCGGTCCGCTTGCCGGCCGTCGCCGGCGCGGCCGCGCCGCCGCGCCGAGCGGGCTTCGCGGCCGGAGATGGCGCGGCCGACAGGGACGGATCGGCCGTCCCGTCGGGCACGGCCGTCACGGTCCCGTCGGCGAATTGCAGGCTGAGGCGCTGGGCGGCCGCCGCCTCCGCGGCGCGGCGGACGGGCAGCCCCGCGGCGTCGCGCACCAGCACGTAGCCCCGGTCGAGCACCGCGCGGTAGCTGAGCGAGCCGAGCAGGCCCGCCAGACCGTCGAGCCGGTCGCGACGACGCTCGATGCCGCGCGCGCCCGCCTGGGTGAGGCGCTCCGACAGGGCGAGGAGCCGGTCGGTGCGGCGCGCCTGCAGCGCCCGGGCCCGTTCCAGGCTGGCCTCGCGCGCGACGACGAGGCGGCGCCCGAGCTGGACCAGGGTCTCGCCCTTGCGCTGGACGTCGTTGCGCAGGGCGTGGAGCGGCCGGTGGTCGATCCGCGCCAGCCGGGCGCGGGCGTTGGCGAGGGCCACGTCGGGCGAGCGGCGGGCCATCCGGTCGAGGAGCAGCTGGAGCCGCGCGCGGTGGCGGCTCGCGCCCGCCGCCAGCGCCGGGGCGAGGCGCGCCTCGGCGAGGTCGAGCCGCTGGCGCTTGGCCGCCAGCAGGGCGTCGGCGCTCGGAAGGGCGCGTCCGAGGGCGCGCAGGTCCGACCGGTCGCGGTCGATCCGGCGCCCGACCGCCCCCCGGCCGCGGGCCGACAGGTCCGCCACCGTGGCGATCAGGTCGGCGCGGACCGGCACCGCCATCTCGGCGGCGCCCGTCGGGGTCGGCGCGCGGCGATCCGAGACGTAGTCGATCAGCGTGGTGTCGGTCTCGTGCCCCACCGCCGAGATCAGCGGGATCGCGCTCGCGAAGGCGGCGCGGACGACGCATTCCTCGTTGAAGGCCCAGAGATCCTCGATCGAGCCGCCGCCGCGGGCCACGATGAGCACGTCCGGGCGCGGGATCGGCCCCCCGGCCGGGAGGGCGTTGAAGCCGCGGATCGCGGCCGCGACCTCCTCGGCCGCGCCGTCGCCCTGGACCCGCACCGGCCAGACGAGGACCGGACGGGGAAAGCGGTCCTCCAGCCGGTGGAGGATGTCGCGGATCACCGCGCCGGTCGGCGAGGTGACGACGCCGACGACCCGCGGCAGGTAGGGGATAGGCCGCTTGTGGTCCGGCGCGAAGAGGCCCTCGGCCGCGAGCTGCTTCTTGCGCTCCTCCAAGAGCGCCATCCAGGCGCCGAGCCCCGCGGGCTCCAGGCTCTCGATGACGATCTGGTACGAGGACTTGCCCGCGAAGGTCGTGATGCGGCCGGTGGCGACGACCTCCAACCCCTCCTGCGGCCGCTGGCGCAGGCGTCCGAACACGCCCTTCCAGACCACCGCGTCGATCCGCGCCTGCCCGTCCTTCAGGGAGAAGTAGGCGTGGCCCGAGCCGTGCTGGCCGCGATACCCCGAGATCTCCCCGCGCAGCCGGACGTGCCCGAAGGCGTCCTCGAGGGTGCGCTTCAGGGCGCCCGCGAGCTCGCCGACCGACCATTCCGGCTGGTTGGCGTTGAGCACGCTGGTCGGCGGGATGTCCGCCGCTTGCTGGGCTGCGGGGCGCGGGGGCGGCACGAGGGGCATGAGCCGACGCTAGGGGCCTCCGGCGGGACAGTCAAAGGCCCGCTGTGGAGACGGGATCGCTCGGCCGGCGCCGCGCCTGCGGCGCCTCTCCCTCGGCGAATGCCGCTCCCTTCACTCGACGGCGAGCTCGCGCGGCCGGTCGGAGATCGCCACCGGCGGGACCAGCAGCGACAGGAGCAGGGTCAGCCCCGCCACGGCGAACACCGTCCAGAACGTGCCGTGCAGGGCGTGCTCCAGGCCGGCCCGGATCGCCTCGCCGCCGGCCCCGAGGCTTGCTGGATCGTCGAGCAGGCGCCGCAGCTGATCGGAGTTCACCGCCGGGCCGCTCGACGGGTTCGCGAGCCGGTAATTCAGCACCGCCCCGAGGACGGTCGCGCCGAGGGTCGAGCCGAGGTTGCGCGAGAAGATGTTGGAGGCCGTCGCCGCCCCGCGCTGCGCCCAGGCGACGCTGTCCTGGATGATCACGATGGCGGCCGTGGACAGGAAGCCCATGCCGAGCCCCATCACGACCGAGCCGCAGGCCGCCACCGCCGGGGAGGTGTCGGGCCCGAGGGCCACGAAGGCGACCGCGCCGAGGGGCAGGAGCGTCGCGCCGACCAGCAGGATCGGGCGCAGGCCGAACCGCACGAAGCTACGCGCCGCCGTCGTGGCGCCGATCGGCCAGCCGAGCACCATCAGGGTCAGGGTCAGGCCGGCGATCAGGGGCGACTGCCGCATGACGCCCTGCACGTACATCGGCAGGAACGCCGTGAGCCCGATCACCGTCATGCCGGAGAGCAGCGTCGCGGTGTTGGCGGTCGCGATGGGGCGCTGCAACCATAGGCGGATGTCGAGCATCGGGTCCGGCGCGCGCCGCTCCTGGACGACGAACAGGGTCGCGGCCACCACGAAGGCCAGCGCCGGCCACAGGGCCGCTTCGGCCGACTCGCCCGCCTCGGTCAGCGCGATCATCAGCGCCGCGATGGCGGCGGTGAACAGGGCCGCACCGATCGCGTCGATCTGGCGCGGGCGGCGCTCGACGCCCTCGTGGAGGAAGCGCAGGAACAGGCCGGCCGCGATCACGCCGATCGGCAGGTTGATCCAGAAGATCCAGGGCCAGCTCAGGTGACCGATGATCAGGCCGCCGACCAGCGGGCCGGCCACCGACGAGATCCCCCAGACACTCGCGAGGTAGCCCTGGACCTTGCCGCGTTCCCGCACCGCGTAAAGGTCGCCGATGACGGTCAGGCTCACCGGCTGGATCGCCCCTGCGCCGACGCCCTGGATGAGGCGGAACAGGATCAGCGAGGGCATCGACCACGCGAGCCCGCACAGGAGGGAGCCCGCCAGAAACACCGCGATGCCGAACAGCAGGACCGGCCGGCGTCCGTAGAGGTCCGAGAGCTTGCCGAACACCACCGTGGTGGCCGTCTGCGTCAGCAGGAAGGACGCGAACACCCAGGCGTAGAGGTGAAGGTCGCCCAGATGACCGGCGATCTGCGGCATCGCCGTCGAGACGATCGTCGCCTCGATGGCGATCATGAACATCGACGCCATCACCGCGGCGAGGACCAGCGGGCGGCGCGTCTCGAGGGACTTGGGCATCGGGCCGATCTAGGCCCGCCGCGCCTGCACACCTAGCGTTGACCCGGGCAACCGACCTCTTCGCGGCGAGATCCGTGCGCGGGCGCACATCCGCTCGGCGTCGGCCCCGCGATGGGCGCATGGACGACACGCCCCGATGCAGCACGTGCATACATAATGCGGAACGCCCCAGCGCGACCGACTCAGGCCTCCGCGTCGGCGTCGAGGTCCCTTCCGCGGGTCTCGGGCAGCAGGAACGCGGCGATCGTCCCGACGAGGCTGAATGCGGCGAGGTAGTAGGCCGGCGCGAGCCGGTCGCCGGTCGCGGCGATCAGCCAGTTTACCACGTAGTTCGTGCTGCCGCCGAACACCGAGACGGAGACCGCGTAGACGATCGACAACCCGGCGCTGCGCACCGCCCGCGGCAGGGCCTCGGGAATGCCGACGATCACGGCCGCCGCGTTGATGGACGACAGCGCCGAGAGCAGGAAGGTGACCGCGTAGACGCTGGCAGCGCTCGGCGCCCGCACCACCCAGGCGAAGGCCGGGACCGCCAGGATCAGGATCAGCGCCCGCGGCCAGATCATCACCGGTCGCCGCCCGTACCGGTCGGCCAGCCAGCCGCCGAGCAGCGGGAAGATCACCGAGGCGAGCCCGAGGGCGATCGGCACCGCCGTCGCGGCGGTCTCGCTCAGGCCGAGGGTCGCGCCCGCGAAGACCGGCATGTTGGTGCCGACCGCGTTCGACACGGTCGAGGCCGCGATGACCAGGAAGGTCAGGCCCAGCAGGCGGCCGTGCTCGCGCAGGAGCCGGCCGACCACCGCCATCGTCGAGGCCGCCGCGTGCGGATCCTCCTCGGCGCCGGCGGTCTCGGGCAGGTGGCTGCGGATGATGAGGCCGACCGGTACGACGCACAGGCCGAGGGCGAACATCAGCCGCCAGCCCCACTGCGCCATCGCTTGGTCGCCGACCGCGAGCGCCAGGGCGGTCGCGATGATCCCGGCGAACAGGGCGGCGCAGCCCTGGCTGGCGATCTGCCAGCTCGTCACGAAGCCGCGCCGGTCCGGGGGCGCGGCCTCCAGCAGGAAGGCCGTCGAGGGACCGACCTCGCCGCCGAGGGCGAGGCCCTGCACGAGGCGTCCGGCGATGACGATGACCTGCGCCCAGCCGCCGATCGTCGCGTAGGAGGGGCAGGCGGCCAGCATGAGCATGCCGACGGCCATCAGCGCGATGGTGATCAGCATCGCGGGCTTGCGGCCCGCCCGGTCCGCGAAGGCGCCGATCAGCACACCGCCGATGGGCCGCATGACGTAGCCGATGCCGAACAGGGCGAGCGATGCCAGCAGGCTGTGGGTCGGGTCGTTCGCCGGGAAGAAGGCCTCGCCGATCGGCTTGGCGAAGAAGGCGTAGACGGTGAAGTCGTAGAATTCGAGGGCGTTGCCCAGGACGACGGCCCCGACCGACTTGCGGTCGAGAGTCGAATGATGCGCGCCGGGATGCGGTGCGGTCCGGGCGTCCATCAGCGGGCCGACCCGTCGACCGGGTGCTTGGCGAGACCGCCGGTCACGGGCGTCTCGCCCTCCGCCAGGGCCGCGTCGTAACCGGCCAGCCAGAGCGCGCGCGCCTCCGTCCTCTCCGCGTAGGGGCAGGCTTCCCGGGCGAGCCCTTTGGCGGGCGCGGCCCGGCCGAGGGCGCGGGCATCGAGGTCGTTCGGTGGCGTATCCATACGGGCGCAGCTCCGTTCCGGTGGGCTGCGGCGCGATGTAGGGCGCGGAGCGCGCGCGTCGCCGATCTCAGTGACGCGTCGGGTCCGCGTCGGCGGGCAGCGCCACGGCCTCGCTGAACGGGAATTCCAGCACGACCTCGCCGTCGTCGTCCGTGACCACGAGGCACGCCGTCATCAGCCGGGCCTGATCCTGCGGCTGGCGCAGGGCGGCGCGGATCGTCTCCCGCGCCGCCTCCCAGGCCGCGTCCGGATCCCGAAGCTCGATCCCGGTCGGGTCGGAGATGACGTCCTCGCCGATCTGCGTGTGGAAGAAGTAGCGCGGCATGGTCTTCACCGATTGCAGGGGTGCCGCCCCGGGCGGAGCGACCCACGACAGGTGGTGACGGCCGCGCGTCGGACCAGATCGCGGCGCGCCGCGCTGCCTCGGCCCTCAGCCGTGCGCGGCGCGCGCGGCCGGCGCGGCCGGGACCGGGCGCAGCGCCCGCACCTGACCGGTGGAACCGCCCGCGCGGTGCTGCTTCTCCATCGCCATGAGCGGCCGCAGCTCGGGCTCGGCGAAATCGAGGAGCTTGGCGTTGCGCCAGCGCGGCTTGCCGGAGCCGCGGCCGAACCAGCGGGGGCGCTCCTCCTCGACCAGGAGCACCAGCCGCCCTGTCCAGGTCTTCCGGAACCAGAAACGCCCTGTCAGAGACATCGTCCCATCCTCGCCGTCGAGCCGCCCCCGGTCTGGCCGCCTCAATAGCGAACTTGGCTGTTCGCGTACTGATTGAGGACGCGGGCGAACAGGCGCACCACCGATATCCACAGCGTCACGCCGGGACTGCGGGGGACTCGGGGCACGATCAGTGCGCGATATGCCGGACCGACAGCGCCAGCACGACGAGCCAGACGAGCCCCGAGAGACCGAACACGAAGCCGCGGAGGATCGCCGCTTCCAGCGCCGCGTGTGCGGAGCGCGGCTCCGAAGCCCGCTCCCTCCGCGAAGGCTCGGGACGCGCCCGGACCGGGCGCTGCTCCGGCACGGTGAGCAGGCGGGTCAGGCTGTCGGGGAGCGGTCTCGGATCGGGCTGCACGGCAGCCGCGAGCCTAGCGCGTCACGCGCCCGCGCGACAGGCCGCTCGGAGCGTCGGCAGGCTCATGTCGGCAGGCTCACGGGGGAGCACCGATTTGTCGCGCCCATACCCCATGCTACAGCTCGCCCCCCGGGCGGCCAGTCAGCCCGTCGGTCCGCGCGCATGTCCCTGCCACCTGTTCTGATCACCGGCGTGGCCGGCTTCATCGGGAACCAGCTTGCCTTGCGCCTCCTCGAAGAGGGCCGGCAGGTCGTCGGCCTGGACAGCGTCAACGCCTATTACGACGTGCGCCTCAAGGAAGCCCGGCTGCAACGCCTCGCGGATTTCCCGGGCTACAGCTTCGCGCGCCTCGACCTCGCCGAACGCGACGGCCTCGACGCGCTGTTCCGCCGCCACGCGTTCCGCACGGTGATCCACCTCGCGGCCCAGGCCGGCGTGCGCTACTCGCTCACCGATCCGCACGCCTACGCGGCGAGCAACCTCGTCGGCTTCCTGAACATCCTTGAGGCCTGCCGCCACGGCGGCGTGGGACACCTCCTCTACGCGTCCTCCAGCTCCGTCTACGGCGGCGTCGCCGCGATGCCGTTCTCGGTGCACCAGAACGTCGACCATCCGCTCAGCCTCTACGCCGCGACCAAGAAGGCGAACGAGCTGATGGCGCACAGCTACAGCCATCTCTACGGCCTGCCGACGACGGGCCTGCGCTTCTTCACCGTCTACGGCCCCTGGGGCCGGCCCGACATGGCGCTGTACCTGTTCACCCGCGCGATCCTGGCGGGCGAACCGATCCGCGTGTTCAACGAAGGGCGGATGCTCCGGGACTTCACCTACATCGACGACATCGTCGCGGGGATCCGGGCCCTGGCCGACCGGCCGGCCGCGCCCGACCCCGCGTGGAGCGGCGCGGCGCCGGATCCCGGGACCAGCTCCGCCCCCTACAGGATCTACAACATCGGCAACAACGAGCCGGTGGCGCTCCTGGAGATGATCGCCCTCCTCGAGGACGCCCTGGGCCGCAAGGCGGAGAAGATCCTCCTGCCGATGCAGCCCGGGGACGTCCCGGCGACCTACGCCGACATCGACGACCTCGTGCGGGACGCCGGCTTCCGGCCCGCCACGCCGCTGAAGACTGGGATCGGGCGCTTCGTCGACTGGTATCGGACCTATCACGGGATCTGAGGGAACGGCGCCGCGCGCCGTCGCACGGAGCCAATCCGTTCACGCGGTGTTGAGTGGGGCGGCGGCCCGCAGCAGCCGCCAACCGGCCCCGGATGACGGCTATCCCAGACTGGGCCGTTGCGCGCGCCGGGCACATTCATTTAGAGCTGTTCCAGGCAGGCAAGCTCTGCCCGCATCGCTGCCCAAGCGGCGGCCAACAGGAGGAAATCCATGCGTTCACTCGTTTTCGGCGCCGTCCTTGCCGTCGTGATGCCGTTCGCCGCGCAGGCCCAGGACGCCGGCGACGCCGCGGCCGGCGAGAAGGCGTTCGCCCCCTGCAAGGCGTGCCACAACTTCCAGAAGAACGGCGTGGGTCCCGACCTGAAGGGCGTCGTCGGCCGCAAGGCGGGCACCTACGAGGGCTACAACTACTCCGCCGCCCTGAAGAACTCCGGCATCACCTGGGACGAGGCTAACCTGCACGAGTGGCTGAAGAACCCGAAGGCGAAGGTGCCCGGCACCAAGATGATCTTCCAGGGCTACCCCGACGACAAGAAGATCAACGACGTCATCGCCTACCTCAAGACGCAGTCCTGAGACGCGAAGATCGGTACGAACCGGGAGCGGCCGCCCGGCCGCTCCCGGGGCTCCGGCCGCGCCCTAGTCGGGCGTGAGGCCGGCCTGCAGGCTCAGCCTGAGCGTGACGAGATCCTGAAGCAGGTCCTTGCGGCCCTGGATATCGAGACCGGTCATGCCCCCCGCCTCGTCGGGCAGGCAGGCGAGTTCCTCGCGCAGCGCCTCGCCGGCGGCGGTGAGGAAGATGCTGACCTGACGCTCGTCGACCCGGTCGCGGGCGCGGCGCACGCGCCCGGAGGCTTCCAGGCGCTTCAGGAGCGGCGTCAGCGTCCCCGAATCCAGGAACAGGCGGTTCCCGATTTCCTTGACCGACAATCCGTCCTGCTCCCACAAGACCAGCAGGACGAGGTATTGCGGATAGGTCAGTTCGTGGCGCCCCAGGAGGTTGCGGTAGGCGCGGCCGAACGCGTGCGCGGCGGTGTAGACCGCGAAGCACAGCTGATTGTCGAGGCGCTGCCGCTCCCGCTGCGAAAGCTGGTCGGCACGCGTGTGCCCCGCTCGATCCGGCTCGATGCCGATCTGCGAGGCCGTGGGGCCTGACATAGGAAAACTCTCTCTGGTAAAGGCTGGCTCGCGTACCGGTATGGCGAGGGGCTACTTCTAGGCAGTTCGCTAAACGTATACAATTGGGGCGACCGACCGAGAGTTGCCACACCGTCCGCCCGGCAGCGCTCAGCCATCCATCAGCGGATGCAGATCGCGGACCATCGCCTTCAGGCGCTCGTCGAGGACGTGCGTGTAGATCTGCGTCGTCGAGATGTCGGCGTGGCCGAGCAGCTCCTGGACGATGCGCAGGTCGGCGCCGTTCTGCAGGAGGTGACTCGCGAAGGCGTGGCGGAGCACGTGGGGGCTCACCCGATCCGGGTGGAGCCCCGCCGCCGAGGCCAGCACCTTGAGATCGCGGGCGAAGGCCTGCCGGGTGAGATAGCCGCTGTCGCTGTCGGCGGGAAACAGCCACGGGTTGTCCTCCG
Organism: Methylobacterium sp. NPDC080182; assembly: GCF_050281105.1. NCBI lineage: Bacteria > Pseudomonadati > Pseudomonadota > Alphaproteobacteria > Hyphomicrobiales > Methylobacteriaceae > Methylobacterium > Methylobacterium sp. NPDC080182. The sequence continues at coordinate 120,577 of NZ_JBNNWO010000011.1, read as the reverse complement.
GCACGGCCGGAAGATGCACCGCCATCGCGGTGCGGGCCGCATCGGTCAGGGGCACGAGGCGCTCGCGGCCGCCCTTGCCCTTGACGATGAGGTAGCGCTCGCGCGTCGCGCCCGCCGCGCGGGGCAGGGCGACCAGTTCCGAGACGCGCAGGCCCGTGGCGTAGAGCAACTCGAGCAGGCACGCCATCCGGCGTGCCCGCCGGGCCGGGCCGGGGGCCTGATCGGCGGCGGCGGCCGCCTGCGCCGTGGCGAGCAGCCGGTCGACCTCCGCGATGGACAGGACCTTGGGGAGCGCGCGCCCGCGGCGCGGACCGGACACCGCGACACTCGGATCGCTCTCGGCGCCGCCCTCGGCGTAGAGGAACTTGTGGAAACCGCGCACGCAGGACAGGCGCCGCGCCGCCGAGGACGCCTTCAGGCCCCGGGTCTCGAGGTCGATCAGGAAGGCCCGCAGCGTGCCGGCCTCCACGTCGCCGAGCGCCGTGCCCGAGCGCGCGAGATAGTCGAGGTAATCGTCCAGGTCCCGGCGGTAGGCGCTCAGGGTGTTCAGTCCGGCACCGCGCTCGGCGGCCAGCATGTCGAGATACTCGGCGACCTCGGGGCGCGGCGCCCGGGCGGCGTCGCCGCTGCCCTCCGGCCCGCTCAACGGTTGCCCGGCTGCAGCTTCGAGGCGGGGATGGTCACGCTCATCTCCCGCGGCGTCGGCTGGACGAAATGCGCGAGCGCGAACATGGCCGCGTAGACCAGACCCGCCAGGATCGCGAGGGTGGCAAAGAAACGGAACAGGGTCGGCACGTCGGTCGAACCTCGGGCAGACGGGCGCTGGCGGCGGGGAGGGGGCGGGCGAAGGCCTTCTCCGAGCCGCCGCCGATGCCCGGGTTCGACCACGTGAACGAGGCGCTGACAAGGCCCACGACGACACAGGGATGCGTTTCGCAGGCCGCTTGAAACGCGCTAAGAGCCTGCCGCAGGATGTGAGGCTGCCCGGGCGACAGGCGCGCGGGGGCCGGTGGAGAGGCGGGGACGCCGCACGGATGCGATGCAGGAGTCGATGCAGGAGGCCATGAGCGGGGAGGAGGCGGGGGAACCGATCGAGGCGCGTCTGCGCCGCGCGCTCGGCCTGCGCTCGATCGTGCTCGTGGGCCTCATGGGAGCGGGCAAGAGCACCGTCGGCCGCCGTCTGGCGAGCCGCCTCGGCCTGATCTTCAAGGATGCCGACATCGAGATCGAGGCCGCGGCCGGCCTGACGATCCCCGACATCTTCGCGATCTACGGCGAGCCGAGCTTCCGCGACGGCGAGGAGCGGGTGATCTCGCGCCTGCTGCGGGCCGGTCCGCTGGTCCTGGCGACGGGCGGCGGCGCCTACCTGCGCGAGGCGACCCGCGCGCGCATCGCGGAATCGGCGGTCTCCGTCTGGCTGAAGGCCGATCTGGACGTGCTGATGCGGCGCGTGCGCAAGCGCGGCAACCGCCCGCTGCTGCAGACCGAGGATCCCGAGGCGACGATGCGAGACCTGATGGCCGTGCGCCACCCGGTCTACGCCGCAGCCGACGTGATGGTCATCTCGCGGGAGGTCTCGCATGACCGGGTCGTCCAGGACGTGCTGGAGGCGCTGGATGCCCATCTCAGCGGCGAAGGATCCATCCCCGTGGCCGCCCAGTGAGACCCGAGCGAACCGATCCATGACCGAGCCTCGTCCGGACCTCCTGACCGTCCACGTGCCCCTCGACGCCGGCCGCGCCTACGACATCCAGATCGGACGCGGGCTGATCGACACCGCCGGCACCGCGGTCGCCGCGCTCGGGGCCCGCCGGGCGGCGATCGTGACGGACGCGACGGTCGGCGCGCTCTACGCCGCGCGGCTGCGGACCAGCCTGGAGCGCGCCGGCCTCCAGGCGGGCGTGGTGACGGTGGCGCCGGGCGAGGCCTCCAAATCCTACACGGGCTACGCGGAGGTCTGCGACGGTCTGCTCACCCTCAAGGTCGAGCGCGGCGACCTCGTCGTGGCGCTGGGCGGCGGCGTGGTCGGCGACCTCGCGGGCTTCGCGGCCGCCACCCTGCGGCGCGGCGTGCGCTTCGTGCAGGTGCCGACGAGCCTGCTCGCGCAGGTCGATTCCTCGGTCGGCGGCAAGACCGGCATCAACGCGCCGCTGGGCAAGAACCTGATCGGCGCCTTCCACCAGCCGCGCCTCGTCCTGGCCGACACGGCCGCCCTCGACACCCTGTCCGAGCGCGAGATGCGCGCCGGCTACGCCGAGGTCGCCAAGTACGGGCTAATCGCCGATCCGGGCTTCTTCGACTGGTGCGAGGCGAACTGGCGCGGGATCTTCGCCGGCGGCCCGGAGCGCGAGCAGGCGGTCGCCGCCTGCTGCCGGGCCAAGGCCGCGGTGGTCACCCGCGACGAGCGGGAGGACGGCGAGCGGGCGCTGCTCAATCTCGGTCACACCTTCGGCCACGCCCTGGAGCGCCTGACCGGCTACGATTCCGCCCGCCTGGTCCACGGCGAGGGCGTGGCGATCGGGATGGCGCTGGCCTTCCGCTTCTCGGCGCGCCTCGGGCTCTGCGCCGGCCAGGATGCGGGCCGGGTCGCCAACCATCTCGCGCTCGCCGGCCTGCCGACCCGTCTGCAGGCCGTTCCGGGCGGGTGCGGCGACGCCGAGGCGCTCCTCGACGCGATGACCCAGGACAAGAAGGTCCGCGACGGCGCACTGACCTTCATCCTCGCGCGGGGGATCGGCCAGAGCTTCATCGCCCCCGGCGTGGACCGGGCGGAGGTGGCGGCGTTCCTGCAGGATGAATTGGCGTCGGACCAAGCCGCCTGACGCCCGCGAGCGCCGGCTGTGGCCTTGCCTAACGCAGGCCGGGCCGCTATGAGCCTGCCACGTCCGGCGCCGGTCACCGCGCGCCGCCGACGGTCCCGTCGGGGCCAGGGCCGCAATAGCTCAGCTGGTAGAGCACCTCATTCGTAATGAGGGGGTCGGGGGTTCGAATCCCTCTTGCGGCACCATTTCCCCCAGGCGTTTCCCGAAAGCATACACGAGCGAGCCGCTGGCCAATGGCCTGTGCCGGCTCGAGCCCGCGCGAGCCCGTCGGCTGAGGCGCGCGGCGACGGGCGCGCTCAGGCGATGGCCAGCACGGCCGCGATCGCCGCCACGCCCACGGCGAGCCAGGCGGCGTAATCGCCGATCAAGCCGCTATGGAGCATTTCCAGCACGCGGGTCGGCGCGGATTGCGTCGCGCTGACCGGCCGGACCACGAACGCGGGCAGATGTCTGCGGAACAGCCCGTAGGCCGCGCCGGCCAGAGCGGCGGCGACCGAGGCCCAGGGGAGCCAGCCGGGCCCCTCCGCCAGCGCGTGCACGGTTGGCCGGTGCATGAAGGCCGACGCCGCCCGCGGCAGGGCGTGCTCGATGAGAGCCGCCGGCAGACCGATATCGAGCGCGAGGAGAAGGCAGCACGGCGCCAGCATCAGCCAGAGCGGCCGGTTGGCCTTCTCGCGCTCGTCCGCGCTCGGGGCGCCGGCCTCGTCGCCGGGATCGGGCCCGAGCCCGAGGAAGATCCGGCCCGCGGCCCGCAGCACCGCGGCCCCGGTCAGCGCCGCGCCGATGGCACCGGCCGCCAGCGCCACCCCGTGCCCCTGCTGCCAGAGCGCGCCCTGGACGAGGCGCGTGCCCTGGTCGAGCACACCGAGGGGCAGGCCGCAGAGCAGCAGCCCGGCCAGAGCCATGGCGACGCCGGCGGGCCAGATCCCCCGTCCGAGGCCGCGCAGGGCGATCTCGTCGATGCTGGCCTGGGTGGCGAGCAGGATGCCGGCGATCATGAACAGGGCGCCCTTCACCAGCCCGTGGCCGACCACGTAGACGAGCATCCCGCCGGTCCCGTCCACCGAGAGGGCGCCGAGGCCGGTGAGCATGATGCCGGCGTGCGAGATGGTCGAGAAGGCGAGCAGCCGCTTGAGGTGCCGCTGCAGCAGCGCCATCCAGCCGCCCAGGAGGGCGGTGAAGCTGCCCAGGCCGATGAGGAGCCCCGGCAAGGCGTGCTGGACCTGATCGGAGCCGCCGAACACGACGGCGCTCACCTTCGCGAGGCCGAACAGGCCGAGCGAGACCATCGATCCGGAGAAGATCACCGAGACCGGGCTCGGCGCGACCGCGTGCGCGTCGGCGAGCCAGAACTGGAACGGCACGATCGCGCCCTTGATCATCAGGGCGGCCGCGACGAGGCAGAACGCCCCGGCCACCACCGGATCCCGGCCGCCCCGCGCCACCGCCGCCGCGATGCCCTCGAAGTCGAGCGTGCCGGTCTGGGCGTAGATCAGCCCGATGCCGCCGAGCATCAGGAAGCCCGCGAGGCTGTTCACCACCGTGAAGTTGATGGCGCCCGCCAGCGACGACTCCGCCAGGTGGTAGGCCGTGAGCGCGAAGGCCGCGACGCTCATCACCTCGAACCACACGAACAGGTTGAACATGTCGCGGGTGAAGCAGAACCCGACCATGGCGGCCAGGAACAGCAGCATCAGGATGTGGAAGTGGCCGTGGGTGCGGTCGAAGAAGCCCCAGGCGAACACGAAGGTCAGCGCGTAGAGCAGGCCGATGAAGGCCGCGACCCAGCCGCTGGCCTCGTCCACCGAGAAGCCGATGCCGAGATGGACCCCGTCGCGCGGCTCCCAGCCGCCGAACCAGTAGACCAGCGGCCCGTCAGCGGCGTGGGTGGCGATGACGCCGCAGAGCGCCGCGACGGTGAGGGCCGCCAGCGTCGCCAAGATGTCGGGCAGGCGGCCGGGCAGGAGGTGCGCGGTCGCCAGCATCGCGGCGCAGACCACGAGCGGGATCGCGACGGGCAGGGGGAGGAGGGCGGCCGGGAAGGCGGTCACGGGGCGTTCCGCTCCGCGTTGCGCACGCGGCTGGACCCAGCATCGCGCCCGGACTTGCCGCCCGCGCGCATCGGTCGGAGCTTCTCCGGGTCCAGGCTGCCGCCGCGCTTGTAGGCCTGGATGGTCAGGACGAGGAGGAGGGCGGTGAGCGTCGCGCCCACCACGATGTCGGTGAGCACCAGCGCCTGCATCACCGGGTCCACGGCGGGCGTCCCCGGCGGGTGGTCGTAGAAGATCGGCGCGATGCTGCCCCAGCGATAGCCGAGGCCGAGCAGGAGCACGTAGGTCGCCGATTGGCAGACGCCGAGGCAGCCCACGAGATGGATGAAGTTGCGGCTCGTGGCGATGCCGTAGAGGCCGATCCCGAACAGCCACGCGGCGACCGCGTAGGGCAGGACACTGGTGACCGCACTCACGCGGATTCCTCCCCCGGCTCCTCGGGCGCGTCAGCCTCGCGGGTCTCCTCCATGAACTCCAGGAAGAGCTGCGTGAAACCGCCCGTCACCGCGAGGGCGACGCCGAGATTCTCGACCAGCATCAGGCCGCCCGAGAACAGGTCGCGGAAGGTGCCGAGCGGCAGGATGTTCTGCATGAAAGCGGCGCCGGTGAGCATCGGCACCAGCCCGCACAGCGCGAAGAGCAGCGCGCCGCCACCCTCCAGGGCATCGAGCCAGTGACTGCGGATGGCGTCGCGCCAGCCGGCATAGCCCTCGCCGAGGTAGATGAGGAGGGTGCCCGAGGCGAGGATGACGCCGCCCTGGAAGCCGCCGCCCGGCGTGACGGTCGCGTGCAGCACGACGTAGAGGCCGAACAGCGCGGTGAGCGGGCCGGCGACGCGGCACGCGAGCACGACGGCCTCGGAGCGCGGGATCACGGCCCGGCCGGGCCGGCGCATGGCGCTTTCGGAGTTGCCCTCGCCGCGCCGCCCGCGCAGCAGCACCACCGTCCCGGTGATGGCGGTGAGCAGCATGAATTCCTCGCCGAGGGTGTCGAGGCCGCGCAGGTCGAAGTTGATCGCGCTGACCATGTTGGCGACGTGCCGGGCCTCCGGGGTGATCGCGTTGATGCGCGCGCCGTACTGGGCGATCGTCGATCCGAAGGGCGGCAAGCCGGCGATCACCGCGGCCGCGCCCGGGAGGAGGACGAGGCCCGCGACGGCCAGGAGCGCGACGCGGGCGCGCGGGCTCACGATTCCTCCTCGGGCGGCTGCGTCCGCACGGCCATCAGGGCCACAAGGAAGAGGAGCGGCACCGCCGCCGAACCGACCGCCAGCTCCGAGAGCGCGACGTCGGGGGCCTGGAGGGCGTCGAACAGGATCGCCAGGATGAGCCCGTTGACCGCGATGGCGAAGACCTGCCGCGCGGGGTCGCGCACGAGGACCACGGCGGTGCCGGAGACCGCGGTGAGCAGGAAGAGCAGCGGCAGGATGACCGTCATGCCGAGCGGCCCTCGCGCATCAGCACGGCCCGACCCGAGACGTGCGACAGGACTGCCGCCCAGGCGAGGAACACCACCATCATCACCAGGATCTTGAGCGAGCGCCCGGAGACGCCGTCCGCGAGGAAGGCCGCCACCGTCACGAGGATCGCGGCCGCGACGTTCAGGAACGCGACGGCGTGCATCCGGTCGAGCGCCCGGGGCAGGCGCCAGAGGGCGAGGGCCGCGAGCCAAGTGGACGCCACGGCGAGAGCCAGGACCGAGCCGATCGCGACGCTCATATCCAGCGCTCCAGGAAGACCGCGAGCAGCATCGTGCCGGGCAGGTTGAGCAGGACCAGGGTGAGGGCGAGATCGGTGATCGACGCCTGGTCGGTGGCGAAGGCCATGAGCGTCAGGATCAGGACCGTGACGCTGCCGGCGAGCTGGTAGGCGGCGAAACGCTGGCCGGGCCGACCCCGCCACGCGAGGACCGCGGCCACGGCGAGCGGCGGCAGCAGCGCCAGGATGGCGACCGTCCAGACGCTCATCGCGCCTCCTCCAGGCCGTGCGTCACCACGGTTCCGTGCGCGCGGTCGAGGGTGAGCACGTAGCTGTCGGGGGCGAGCGACGCGGCCAGCAACCCGACCGCCCGCGCCGCCGGCGCCGCGTCGCCCTCCGGCGTGGCCCAGGCGATCTCGGCGGCGCTCCGCTCGCGGGTCGCGCCGCCGCCGGCGCGACCGAGGATCGCGCGCAGGAGGTGCAGCCCGACGCGGGCGCTCTGGCGCGGCATGTCGCGGATGGCGGGGCCGAGCGGGCGGAGCGCCTCACGGTCGAAGCGGAAGCGCAGCCCGCCGCGCCGTCCGACGCCCCACCACCAGAGCGTGCCGAGACTGGCGCAGCCGACGGCGGCCATCCCCTCGTTCAGGCTCACCGAGCCGGCGAAGACCAAGTAGGTGAGGGCGAGGACGACCCAGATCGCTGCGCCGTCGCGCCGCGAACGCTTCCCGAGCCCGCCGAACGGTCCTGCCTGCGTCGATCCTACCCGCATCGATCCTGACCGGCGCGCCCCGCGGAAGCGTGACCATGCGCGTGTCCGACCAAACGTGGCCGCGGGCGCCGGCGTTCCCGGAACCCGGGGACACGGTTCCGTGTAAGGCGATGAGGGGTGGGCGTGCATATGAAAGCTGAGATCCTCACTGTCCGCTTCGTCCACGAGGGCTGGAGCCGCTTCGGGATCGCGCGGGTGCGCCTCGCCGACGGCGCCGTCGTCGAGCGCGAGATCGAGGACCACGGCGACTCGGTCGGGATCCTGCCCTACGACCCGGAGCGGAAGGTCGCGACGCTCGTGCGCGAGCTGCGGGTGCCGCCGCTTTTCGCGGCCGGCGAGCAGGTCCAGCTGGAGGCACCGGCGGGCCTGATCGACGCCGGCAGCCCGGAGGAGAACGCCCGCCGGGAGGCGCTGGAGGAGGTGGGCCTGCGCCTGCGGGCTCTCGAGTTCGTCGGCGCCACCTATTCCTGCGCCAGCCTGACCACCGAGAAGATCCACCTCTACCTCGCGCCCTACGGCCGGGCGGACCGCGCCGAGGCCGGCGGCGGGGCCGAGGGCGAGCACGAGAACATCCGGGTGGTCGAGATGCCGCTGGCCGAGCTCGCCGCCCGCGCAGGCCGGGCCGAGATCACCGACCTGAAGACGCTCACCCTGATCCTGGCGCTCCGCGCCCGTCATCCGGAGCTGTTCGCCCGGTGAGACGCCGCCGCGCGTTCGCCCGGGGGCTGCTGACCGCGCTGGTGCTCGTCGGCGTCGCGTGGGTCGCTTTCCACCTGCGCTGAGCGGGGCCCGGGCGGCCATCGTGCGGAGGGGTCCAGCGCGTCGAAGAGCCCGCGCCCCGTCTTGATCGCCGGCCGCGACGGGCCCATCGTCCGGGCCACACACGGGAGGTCACCGGATGACGCGCGCCTGCATCGTGGGCTGGGCCCACACCCCCTTCGGCAAGCTCGAGGAGCCCGATGTCGAGGGGCTGATCGCCCGGGTCTCGGGGGAGGCGCTGGCCCACGCCGGCGTCGAGGAGTCGCAGGTCGACGGCATCTACGTGGGCTCGATGAACACCGGCTTCTCGAAGCAGGGCTTCGAGGGCTCGCTGGTGGCGGTGAACCGGCCGGGCCTCGCCCACGCCCCGGCGACCCACCTGGAGAACGCCTGCGCCACCGGGTCGGCGGCCCTCTACGCGGCCCTCGACTTCGTCGACAGCGGCCGCGGCCGCGTGGCCCTGGTGATCGGCGCCGAGAAGATGACGGCCAAGACCGTCGCCGAGACCGGCGACATCCTGCTGGGCGCCTCCTACCGGAAGGAGGAGGCCGACATCGAGGGCGGCTTCGCGGGCGTTTTCGGTCGGATCGCGGCGGGCTACTTCCAGCGCTACGGCGACCGCAGCGAGGAGCTGGCCCGGATCGCCGCCAAGAACCACCGCAACGGCGTCGGCAATCCCTACGCGCAGCTGCGCAAGGATCTCGGCTTCGAATTCTGCAACCGGGTCTCGGAGAAGAACCCCTACGTGGCCGCGCCCCTGCGGCGCACGGACTGCTCGCTGATCTCGGACGGCGCGGCGGCCCTGGTGGTGGCGGATGCCGAGACGGCCGAGGGCCTGGAGCGGGCGATCAGCTTCCGCGCGCGCGCGCACGTCAATGACATTCTCCCCCTGTCCCGCCGCGACCCGGTGGAGTTCAAGGGCGCACGAATGGCCTGGGAGAGGGCGCGGGCCCAGGCCGGAATCGCCAACGAGGACCTCTCCTTCGTGGAGACCCACGACTGCTTCACGATCGCCGAGCTGATCGAGTACGAGGCGATGGGCCTCGCCGCGCCGGGCGAGGGCTACCGCGTGGTGCGCGAGGGGCTCGCCGAGAAGGGGGGCCGGCTGCCGATCAACCCGTCCGGCGGGTTGAAGGCCAAGGGTCATCCTGTGGGGGCGACCGGCGTGTCGATGCACGTCATGGCCTGCCTCCAGCTCATGGGCGAGGCCGGTGAGATGCAGGTGCCCGGGGCGGAGCTCGCCGGGATCTTCAACATGGGCGGCGCGGCGGTCGCCAACTACGTGTCGATCCTGGAGCGGCGGCGCTGAGGCCGTCCCGGTTGCGGCCAATCCCTGCCAGCCGTGGCCGTCCTCGCGGGCGGCGCGAAGCAATCCAGCGGCGCCACGATCGTCGAGATCGCGCCGCTCTGGATCGCTTCGCCGCGCTCGCGATGACGGACTAGAGGAGGCGATCCAGCGCCTGCTGGAGATCGGCGATGAGGTCGGCCTCGTTCTCCAGCCCGATCGACAACCGCACGGTCTCGGGCCCGACCTGCGCGGCGGCCTTCTCGTGCTCCGGCAGTTGCCGGTGGGTGGTCGAGGACGGGTGGATCGCCAGCGACTTGATCTCGCCGATGTTCACCAAGTGGGAGATCAGCTCCAGGCCGGCGATGAACCGCAGCGCCGACGGCTCGCCGCCCTTCAGCGCGAAGGTGAAGATCGAGCCCGGCCCGTCCGGGGTGTAGCGGCGGGCGAGGTCCTCGCCGGTCTGGCCCGGCAACATCGGGTAGCTCACCCAGGCCACGGCCGGGTGATCCTTCAGGAAGGCCGCCACCGCCCGGGCGTTGGCGCAGTGCCGCTCCATGCGCAGCGGCAGGGTCTCGATCCCCATGAGCGTCAGGAACGCGTTCATCGGCGACAGGCCGGGCCCGAGGTCCCGCAGGCCGAAGAACCGGCACGCCGCCGCGAAGGGGGTCGCCGGGAAGGCCTCGGTGAGCACCAGCCCGTCATAGTCCGGCCAGGGCTCGGTGATCAGGTTGTAGCCGCCGACCTTCGCCCAGTCGAAGCGGCCGGCGTCGCAGATCACGCCGCCGATGGTCTGGCCGGAGCCGCTCAGGAACTTCGAGGTGGAGTGCCAGACGATGTCGGCGCCGTGCTCGATCGGCCGGATCAGGGCCGGCGAGGCGAGGGTGTTGTCGACGACGAGCGGCAGGTTGTGGCGGCGGGCCACCGCGGCGATGCCGTCGAGGTCCACCACCGACGCGCAGGGGTTCACGATCGATTCGCAGAAGATGGCCCGGCAGTCCGGGGTGATCGCCGCCTCGAAATCCTCCGGGGCCATACCGCGCGCGAAGCGCGGCTTCAGGTCGTAGCGCCCGTCAAGCCGGCGCATCAGGCCGAGCGACCCGCCGAACAGGCGCGGCGACGCGACGTAGGCGTCGCCGCTCTTCAACAGCGTCATCAGAATGAGCTGCATGGCCGACTGTCCGGAGGACACCGCCACACCCGCCTTCGCGCCTTCCAGATCGGCGATCCGGCGCTCCAGCGCGGCGACCGTCGGGTTGGATCCGCGCGAGTAGGAGAAGCCGGTCCGGCGGCCCGCGAAGATGTCGGCGGCCTGCTCGGTCGAGTCGAAGACGAAGCCGTTGGTGAAGTAGATCGGCTGGACCCGGGCGCCCGTGGCAGGATCGGGCGCCGCGCCGGCGTGTATGGCCCGGGTCGCGAAGCGGTGCGGTCGATTCTTGTCCGTCATGGCTCTCGGTCGGGTGTTCAGGGCCCGGACCGGGTGTCAGCCCGAGCGGATCCGTGCGTCAAGCCGCGCGGCGGATGAAGGCCTGCAGGGTCCGGACCAGGGTGGTCGGCTCGTAGGGCTTCGGGATGAACCGGGCGCCCTCCGGCATGTCGTTGGGACCGGGCGTGCCCATGCCCGACACCACCAGCACGGGTATCGAGGGCCAGCGATGCGCGACGAGGCGGGCCAGGGCGAAGCCGTCCATCGACCCCTGCGGCATGTCGACGTCGGTCATCAGGACCCCGACGTCGTCGCGGTTCTCCAGAACCTTCAGCGCCTTGTCGGCATGCGTCGCCTCGACGACGGTGAAGCCCGCATCCGCGAGGGTGTCCGAGGCCTCCATCAGAAGGAGGCCGTCATCTTCCACGAGGAGAACGACGGGATGGTCGGACGGGCTATCTGACATCAGACCTGCGAAGGTGCGTCTCAATTCCGAAACCCGCGCCCTATTCCTCCGGGGCTCCCCCCGTCAAGGCGCGGGGCCGGATCCGTCAGGCCGCCTCCTCGCGCTTGCCGAGGCGCTTGTCGAGGTAGGTGTCGACCGTCTGGGTCAGTTCCTCGACCTTGCCGTCGAAGAAATGGTTGGCCCCCTCGACCATCTGGTGCTCGATGATGACGCCCTTCTGGGTCTTCACCTTCTCGATCACCGGCATGACCTCGCGGGCGGGCGCGACCCGGTCCTCGGAGCCGTGCACGAACAGGCCGGAGGAGGGGCAGGGGGCCAGGAAGGTGAAGTCGTAGCGGTTCGCCATGGCGGCGATGGAGATGAAGCCTTCGATCTCGGGGCGGCGCATCAGGAGCTGCATGCCGATCCACGAGCCGAAGGACACGCCCGCGATCCAGCAGGACTTCGCCTCCGGGTTGACCGACTGAACCCAGTCGAGGGCGGCCGCAGCGTCCGACAGCTCGCCCGAGCCGTGGTCGAACGAGCCCTGGCTGCGCCCGACTCCGCGGAAATTGAAGCGCAGGGCCGCGAAACCGCGATTGGCGAACGTGTAGAAAAGGTTGTACACGATCTGATTGTTCATCGTACCCCCGAACTGGGGGTGCGGGTGCAGGATGATGGCGATCGGCGCGCCGCGCTTCTTGGGGGCTTGGTAACGGCCTTCCAGGCGGCCGGCCGGGCCGGTGAAGATCACTTCGGGCATCGCTCGTCTCTCGCTCCGGAGATCGCCCGCCGGGCTATCGGCCCGGCGGCGCAGCAGCCTTGACTCGTCGCGCGCGCACCATAAAAGCAGTCTTAGAACAGTTCTAGGCGATTAGAACTGTTCTAAACAACCCGTCCGAAGCACCGCGTTGGCTGCCACGCCGACCGTGCCGGGTCGGCGGGATCTCATTGTCTCGGCGCGCCTTAGCACGGCGAGCCGGCGCGCGGGCAAGGAATTGTGACGCGCCGCAGCAGAGGGCTTAACGGAACGCGGATGAGCCGGGCACGCGCCTATCTCGACTACAACGCCACCGCGCCGGTCCGCCCGGACGTCGCGGAGGCGGTCGCGCGCGCGCTCACGCTCCCCGGGAACCCGTCCTCGATCCACGCGGAGGGGCGGGCAGCCCGGGCCGCCCTCGAAGCGGCCCGCACCCAGGTGGCGGCGCTCGTGAACGCCCGGCCCGAGCAGGTCGTCTTCACCAGCGGCGGGACCGAGGCGGCGAACGCGGTCCTGTCGGGCGCCCTCCGTCGCGGCGGCGCGGCGGCCCCGAGGCGGCTGCTCCACTCCGCCACGGAGCATCCCTGCGTCGCGGCCGGTCACCGGTTCCCGGACGCGGCCGTCGAGGAAGTCCCGGTCACCGCCGAGGGCGTGGTCGATCTCGCCGCCCTGGAGGCGCGCCTGGGTGCTCTTGCCGACGAGACCCTGCTCCTCTCGGTCCATGCCGCCAACAACGAGACCGGCGCGGTGCAGCCGCTGGCCGAGATCGTCGGCTTGGCGCGGGCGCACGGCCGGACCCTGGTCCACAGCGACGCCGTGCAGGCCGTCGGCAAGATCCCCCTCGACATGGCGGCGCTCGGCCTCGATGCGCTGACCCTCTCGGGCCACAAGTTCGCGGCGCCCAAGGGGGTCGGCGCGCTGGTCCTGGCCGAGGGCGTCAGCCTGGAGAGCGCCTTCCTGCGCGGGGGCGGCCAGGAGCGGCGGCTGCGCTGCGGCACCGAGTGCCTGCCGGCCATCGTCGGCATGGGTGAGGCTGCCCGGATCGCCCGCGCGGCGCTCGACGCGGAGGCCGCGCGCCTCTCCGCCCTTCGGGACCGGATCGAGGCCGGCGTGCGCACCATGGCGCCCGACGCGGTGGTGTTCGCCGCCGGAGCGCCGCGCCTGCCCAACACCCTGAGTTTCTCGGTCCCGGGGCTCGACGCGCCCTCGGCCCTGATCGCCCTCGACCTCGCCGGCGTGGCGGTGTCGTCGGGCTCGGCCTGCTCGTCGGGCAAGGTCGCGCGCTCGGCGACGCTCGCCGCGATGGGCGTCGGTTCCGACCTCGCCGAGGGGGCGCTGCGCGTCAGCCTCGGCTGGAACACGGTGGACGAGGAGGTGGCATGCTTCCTCGACGCCTTCGAACGGGTCGTGGAGACCCTATATAGACGGCGAGGCCAGGCGGCCTGAGCGCCGCCCCCCGCTTTCCGACAGTCGCTTCCCGGCCCTTGACGCCGGAGATGCCTAGGAGACGCTGATGCCTGCTGTGCAGGAAACCATCGACCGGGTCCGCTCGATCGACCTCGACCAGTACAAGTACGGGTTCGAGACCACGATCGAGATGGAGAAGTCCGAGAAGGGCATCTCCGAGGACGTCGTCCGCTTCATCTCGGCCAAGAAGAACGAGCCCGCGTGGCTGCTGGAGTGGCGCCTCGACGCCTACCGGCGCTGGCTCACCATGAAGGAGCCGGAGTGGGCCCGCGTCTCCTACGACAAGGTCGACTACAACGACATCTACTACTACGCGGCGCCCAAGCGCCCGGCGGCGCTGTCGCTCGACGAGATCGACCCCGAGATCCTCAAGACCTACGAGAAGCTCGGCATCCCGCTGCGCGAGGTCGAGGTGCTGGAGGGCATCGCCCCCGAGCGCCGCGTCGCGGTCGACGCCGTGTTCGACTCGGTCTCGGTGGCCACCACCTTCAAGAAGGAGCTGTCGAAGGCCGGCGTGATCTTCATGCCGATCTCCGAGGCCGTGCAGGAATATCCCGAGCTGGTGCAGAAGTACCTGGGCTCGGTGGTGCCGGCGACCGACAACTTCTTCGCGACGCTGAACTCGGCCGTCTTCTCCGACGGATCGTTCGTCTACATCCCGCCGGGCGTGCGCTGCCCGATGGAGCTGTCGACCTACTTCCGCATCAACGAGCGCGACACCGGCCAGTTCGAGCGCACGCTGATCATCGCCGACAAGGGCTCCTACGTCTCGTATCTCGAGGGCTGCACCGCCCCGAAGCGCGACGACAACCAGCTCCACGCCGCGGTGGTCGAACTCGTCGCCCTGGACGATGCCGAGATCAAGTACTCGACCGTTCAGAACTGGTACCCGGGCGACAACGAGGGCAAGGGCGGCATCTACAACTTCGTGACGAAGCGCGGCGATTGCCGCGGCGCCCGCTCGAAGATCTCGTGGACGCAGGTCGAGACCGGCTCCGCGATCACCTGGAAGTACCCGTCCTGCATCCTGCGCGGCGACGATTCCCGCGGCGAGTTCTACTCGATCGCGGTGTCGAACGGCATGCAGCAAGTCGATTCCGGCACCAAGATGATCCATCTCGGCAAGAACACGACGAGCCGGATCATCTCGAAGGGCATCTCGGCCGGCCGGTCGCAGAACACCTACCGGGGCCTCGTCTCGGCGCACCGGAAGGCCAAGGGCGCGCGCAACTTCACGAACTGCGACTCCCTGCTGATCGGCGACCAGTGCGGCGCGCACACCGTGCCCTACATCGAGTCGAAGAACGCCTCGGCCGTCTTCGAGCACGAGGCGACGACCTCGAAGATTTCCGAGGAGCAGAAGTTCTACTGCCAGCAGCGCGGCCTCTCCGAGGAGGAGGCGACCGCGCTCATCGTCAACGGCTTCGTGCGGGACGTGCTGCAGCAGCTGCCCATGGAGTTCGCCGTCGAGGCCCAGAAGCTGATCTCGATCAGCCTGGAAGGCTCGGTGGGCTGACCGCCTGGGCGGTTACGACGACGACGTGCTGCGGGCGGCCCATCGGCACAGCGCGCGGCACGCCGACGAGGTCAGGAGCAGCGTCCTGTGCGGATGCTTCTTCTGCCTCGAGGTTTTCGCGCCGGACGAGATCGCGGGCTGGATCGCCGATGAGGGCACCGCCCTCTGTCCCCGGTGCGGCATCGACGCGGTGATCGGCGACCTCTCCGGCTACCCGGCCGGGAGCGCCGCGTTCCTGCGGGCGATGCGGGACGAATGGTTTTGAAGGACTTGGACTGACATGCTGGAAATCAAGAACCTCGTCGTGCAGATCGAGGACAACCGCATCCTGAACGGCCTCAACCTGACCGTGAACGACGGCGAGGTCGCGGCGATCATGGGCCCGAACGGCTCGGGCAAGTCGACCCTCTCCTACGTCATCGCCGGCAAGGAGGATTACGAGGTTCTCGACGGCGAGATCCTGCTCGACGGGCAGAACGTTCTGGAGATGGCCGCCGACGAGCGGGCCGCGGCCGGCATCTTCCTGGCCTTCCAGTACCCGCTGGAGATCCCCGGCGTCGGCACCATGACCTTCCTCAAGGCCTGCCTGAACGCGCAGCGCAAGGCGCGCGGCGAGGCCGAGCTGTCGACCCCGGACTTCATCCGCGCTGTGAACGGCGCGGCCGACAAGCTCGAGATCAACAAGGAGATGCTCAAGCGCGCCCTCAACGTCGGCTTCTCCGGCGGCGAGAAGAAGCGCATGGAGATCCTCCAGATGGCGCTGCTGCAGCCGAAATTCTGCGTGCTCGACGAGACCGATTCCGGCCTCGACATCGACGCCCTGCGCATCGTCTCCGAGGGCGTGAACGCGCTCCGCGACCAGGGCCGCTCGTTCCTGGTGATCACCCACTACCAGCGGCTGCTCAACCACATCGTGCCCGACACCGTGCACGTCATGTCGAAGGGCCAGATCGTGAAGACCGGCGGCAAGGAGCTCGCCCTCGAGCTCGAGGCCTCCGGCTACGCCGAGTACCGCACCGGGGAGGCGGCCTGAGCCATGGCCGACGTCACCAACCTCCGCTCCCCCGCCGAGGCCGGCCTGTCGAAGCTGTTCGAGTCGGCCCGCCAGAGCTTCGCCAGCGAGAAGGCGATCGCCCGCGAGGAGGCCTTCCGCTTCTTTGAGGCGACCGGCCTGCCGAGCCGGCGGGTCGAGGCCTTCAAGTACACGGACCTGCGCGCCGCCATCACGGAGGCCGCGCCCCCGGCCGAGGCGCCGAGCCTCGACGTCGCCCGGGCGGCCGTCGCCGGGGCGAAGGGCTTCGCCGGCATCGAGGCCGCGCGCCTGACCTTCGTGAACGGCCATCTCGTCCGCGAGCTGTCGGATCTCGACAGGATCCCCGAGGGGGTCACGGTCGTCCCGATGTCCGAGGCGCTGACGAAGGCGCATGTCGACCTGAAGCAGCTCGCGCCGGTGGCGCAGGCCCGGGAGAACCCGGTCTACCAGCTCAACACCGCCTTCCTGGCGGACGGCGCGCTGATCACGGTGGCGCCCGGCGCGAAGCCGGCGCGGCCGCTGCACCTGCGCTTCGTGGGCGCCGGGAACACGCCGTTCTCGACGGCGACCCGCGTGCTCGTCCAGATCGGCGAGGGCGCGGAGTTCGGCCTCCTGGAGAGCCACGAGGGTCCGGACGGGCTCACCTGCCAGCCGAACGACGCCCTCGACGTGGTGGTCGGCCCCAAGGCCGCCTTCCGGCACACCCGCCTGAACAAGCAGGGCGACGCCGCCATCGCGCTCTCGACCCTGTCGCTGAAGGTCGAGGCCGAGGGTCAGGTCGAGACCGTCAACCTCGTGACCGGGGCGGTCCTGTCGCGTCACCAGATCTTCGTCCACGTCGCGGGCGAGGACACCAACGTCGTGGTCAACGGCGCCGCGATGCTGCGCAAGGGCCAGCTCGCCGACTCGACGCTGCTCGCCGACCATGCCGCGGTCGGCGGCGTCGGCCGCGAGCAGTTCAAGTGGATCATCGACGGCGACGCCACCGGCGTGTTCCAGGGCAAGATCATCGTCCGTCAGGCTGCCCAGCAGACCGACGGCAAGATGAAGTCCGACTGCCTCCTCCTCACCGACGAGGGGCAGATGATGAACAAGCCGGAGCTGGAGATCTTCGCCGACGACGTCGCCTGCGGCCACGGCGCCACCTGCGGCGCGCCGGACGAGGACCTGCTGTTCTACCTGATGGCCCGCGGCCTGCCGCGCGCGACCGCCGAGAGCCTGCTCGTCCAGGCCTTCGTCGGCGAGGCCGTCGAGGCGGTCACGCACGAGGGCGCCCGCGCGGCGCTCATCGGCGAGATCGAGGCCTGGCTCCGGGCGCGCGGCTGATCGGACCCGGCCGGCCCGCTCCGCGGACCGGCCCTTCTCGATGCCTGATCCCATCCCGAGGCCACCGCGGCAGCGCGCCTCGGGGCGGGGTCCAGGAATCGCAACGCCAGCCGGAGGCCTCCGAGGCCTCCGCTTCGCTCCGGCACCTCAGGATGAGGGCTGTTCCCGGGATCGGCGAAGTCTTCGGAAGGTCGCGACCATGAACGCACCCGTCCTCACCCCCGCCTACGACGTCGCGGCGATCCGGAAGGATTTCCCGATCCTGTCGCAGCAGGTCTACGGCAAGCCGCTCGTCTACCTCGACAACGCCGCCTCGGCGCAGAAGCCCCGGCAGGTGATCGACGCGATGGTCTCCTGCATGGAGACCGGCTACGCCAACGTCCATCGCGGCCTGCACTACATGGCGAACGCCGCCACCGAGGGCTTCGAGGGCGCGCGCGAGACCACGCGCCAGTTCCTCAACGCCGCCTCGACGGACGAGATCATCTTCACGCGCAACGCCACCGAGGCCTACAACCTCGTGGCCTCGTCGATGGGCTGGGCCGGCCTGATCGGGGAGGGGGACGAGATCATCCTCTCGATCATGGAGCACCACTCCAACATCGTGCCCTGGCACTTCCTGCGCGAGCGCCGGGGCGCCGTGATCAAGTGGGCCCCGGTCGACGACCAGGGCAATTTCCTGGTCGAGGAATACGAGAAGCTGTTCTCGCCCCGCACCAAGATGGTGGCGATCACCCACATGTCGAACGTGCTCGGCACGGTGACGCCGGCCGCCGAGATCGTGCGCATCGCCCACGCCCACGGCGTGCCGGTCCTGCTCGACGGTGCGCAGAGCGCGGTGCACCAGCCGGTCGACGTGCGGGCGCTCGACTGCGACTTCTTCGTCTTCACCGGCCACAAGGTCTACGGTCCCACCGGGATCGGCGTGCTCTACGGCAAGAAGGAATGGCTGGAGCGCCTGCCGCCCTACCAGGGCGGCGGCGAGATGATCCGGACGGTGAGCGAGGACGCGATCACCTACAACGATCCGCCCCACCGGTTCGAGGCCGGCACCCCGGCCATCATCGAGGCGGTCGGTCTCGGCGCCGCGCTCGAATACATGATGAATCTCGGGCGCGACGCGATCGCCGCCCACGAGGCGAAGCTCACGGCCTACGCGCAGGAGCGCCTCGGCGCGATGAATTCCCTGCGCCTCATCGGCACCGCACCGGGCAAGGGCGGCGTGATCGCCTTCGAGATGAAGGGCGCGCACGCCCACGACATCGCCACGGTGATCGACCGGCAGGGCGTGGCGGTGCGGGCCGGGACCCACTGCGCGATGCCGCTGCTCAATCGCTTCGGCGTCACCTCGACCTGCCGCGCCTCGTTCGGGCTTTACAACACGACCGCCGAGATCGATGCCCTTGCCGAGGCGCTCGGCAGAGCAGAGATGCTGTTCACCTGATACTGGGATGAGGCTGGTCCCGCCCGCGCGGGCCCGGGGAGAGTGAAGCGATGAGCACCGACGCCACCATCACGGGCGGCAAGAACGCCCCCGACGTCGCCGGCGACTCGACGATCCCGCAGGCGGAACTGGACCGCCTGACCGACGACATCGTCGCGGCGCTGAAGACGGTCTACGATCCCGAGATTCCGGCCGACATCTACGAGCTCGGCCTGATCTACAAGGTCGATATCGGCGACGATCGCGTCGTCGCGATCGACATGACCCTCACGGCGCCCGGCTGCCCGGTCGCGGGCGAGATGCCCGGCTGGGTCGAGAACGCGGTGTCCGCCGTGCCGGGGGTCCAGTCCTGCGCGGTGACCATGGTCTTCGACCCGCCGTGGGACCAGAGCCGCATGTCGGACGAGGCCCGCGTCGCCCTCGATATGTGGTAGCGCCCCCGCGGACCGTCACGGCTTCCCGAAGGGACTCCCGGGCGCGACGCGCGCACCCTGCGCGGCGTCCGATCGTCGTTGCACGGGAAAGGCTCGCACCGCGCCCCGGTCGCGGGCGGCGAGTGTCGACGCCGGCGCGATCTGCGGACTTCTACGCAGCCGTTAAGGCCCCGCTAACCATGACCCCGCAGATCGGTGGCGGCCGCCGCGAGGGCGGCCTCTCCTCGATACAATTGGTGGAAGCGGATGGCTGCGGGCTACGTGGTCGCGGCGTTCTTGGAGGCGGCCGGGCTGGCCGGCCTCGTGATCGCCGTGCTCAAGATGCGGACGGAGCGGCGGGCGCGGGCCGCGGACTTGCGGAGCTTCCTTCGCTCCGGACAGATCCCGATTGTCGAGATCGGGGGGACGCGCCGTCCCGCGGACGCTGCCGCGCGGCTGATCGCCGTCCCGTACACGACCGGCCGGGGCGGTGCTCCGGAGGCTCGGCCGTCGGCCGCCCGCGCGGCGCTCGGACGCGCCTTCACGTCCGGGGGCGCGGTGCCGCGCGCCGGGTTGACCGGCGCGATCAGCGCAGGATGACGTCGAGGCCGCTGCCGAGCAGGACCACGGCGCTGAGCGTCAGCATGAACTTCAGGTCTTCGAGACGGGCGCTCATGATCGATCCTCGATGTTCGGCTGGTTGGCCGCCGTTCCGATGACCGATGATCACCAGATTAACGAATTTTTCGCGAGTCCTTTCAGGATCCGTTAGGGATTTGCCGACGGTTTCCCTTTGCTAACGTTACCGATGTGTTAAGGCGCCTTCCGGAGCCGTCGGCTCATTCTGGTCCGGCGGGGCGGCACGATCTGCGCCGGCCGGAACTCACGAAGGTTCGAGCCATGTCTCCACGTCCGCGCACGACCTTCGGGCGGGCCGTCGACTGGATGTTTCGCGACAGGACCACCGGCGCGATCACCGTGGCGCAGTGGCCGAACCTGCCGCTCTGGCTCTTCGCGGGCCTGAGCCTCGCGGCCTGGCTGGCCCGGGACAGGGGCGAGCTGGCCTCCTGGCTGCCGGCCTCCTCTCTGTCCTTCGGGGCCGATATCGCGCTGACATGGTGGGCGATCGACGAGCTCCTGCGCGGTGTGAACCCCTGGCGCCGGATCCTCGGTGCGGCGACGCTTGTCGGTCTGGCCGCGCTGATCACGCTTCGGCGAGCGGCCTAGCGCCGGAACCATGCTACCGGCAATTGTATTTCTGGATGTTGATTCGGAACGGAGGCTGAACCGACTTCGCCGATTACAGATGAGCGGCACAAGATCTCGGTCCGGGGTGGCTGTCCGCGCGTTCTGGACAGTGCGGCCCTGCCAAGCTGATACCATAACGGTAGGTTGCACCCGCCGAGAAAGTGTGGATGGTCGTGCCGCGCGCCGCGTGAGCAGCGTCTGTGGGCATCCCGTGCATCCGAGCTCGGCCGAAGGACTGGTTTCGAAGAGATCATGACGGACGCGGGCGGATTCGATCTCGACGGCACGGCGAACTCCGCTCACGAGCGGGAAGTGCTGCTTCGCCAGATCGCCCACGCGCTGAACGTCCCGGTCTCGATCTTCCGCGGGCCGCCGGGGTCCCCGGCAGCCGGCGGCCCGAGCGCCGCGGAATGCGCCGCCCTGCTGACCGCCTTCTCGCGCATCGAGGATCCGGATCTCCGCAAGGAGTGCCTCGCGCTGGCGGAGCGCCTCGGCCGCCGGTGAGCCGTGTGCGCCCTCGCGGTGCGGTGGCGCACACGGGCTCGGTCAGCGCCGGTCATTCACCATGCTATAGGGGCGCCCGCCGCCGGAGGCGTCCCGCTCGGCCGGCCCCTCGCGTGTCCGGCGCCTGAGCATGGTTGCCGGACCCGTGCACGCTCCCGCTCGCACCAGGCTCTGATGCCGATCATCTCCATCTCGAAGCTGTCGAAGACCTACACGTCCGGCTTCACAGCCCTGCGCGACATCGACCTGGCCATCGAGCGCGGCGAGATCTTCGCGCTGCTCGGTCCGAACGGAGCGGGCAAATCCACGCTCATCAACATCGTCTGCGGGATCGTCACCGCGAGTGCGGGGACCGTCCTGGTCGACGGCCACGATATCGCGGCGGATTACCGCGCCGCGCGCCGGGCCATCGGGCTCGTCCCGCAGGAACTCACCACCGACGCCTTCGAGACGGTGCTGAACACCGTGAGCTTCTCCCGCGGCCTGTTCGGGCTGCGGCCGGATCCCGGGCATATCGAGCGGATCCTCCGGGCGCTGTCCCTCTGGGACAAGCGCGACAGCCGGCTGATGACCCTGTCGGGCGGCATGAAGCGGCGGGTGCTCATCGCCAAGGCGCTGTCGCACGAGCCCCGGGTGCTGTTCCTCGACGAGCCCACGGCGGGCGTCGACGTGGAGCTGCGCCAGGACATGTGGCGCCTCGTGCGCGACCTGCGCCAGCAGGGTGTCACCGTCATCCTCACCACCCACTACATCGAGGAGGCCGAGGAGATGGCCGACCGCATCGGCGTGATCCGCCGGGGCGAGATCATCCTCGTGGAGGAGAAGGCCGCGCTGATGCGCAAGCTCGGGCGCAAGCAGCTGACGCTCCACCTCCAGCAGCCGATCGCCGCGGTACCGCCGGAACTCGCCGATTACGGCCTGGCGCTCGGCGGGGAGGGGACCGAGCTTGTCTACACCTACGACACCCGCGCCGAGCGCACCGGCATCACCGGGCTCCTGACCGGCCTCGCGGCGGCGGGCATCCGCTTCAACGACCTCCACACCGAGCAGAGCTCGCTGGAGGACATCTTCGTCGGCCTCGTGCGCGAGGAGAGGGCACAGCCATGAGCGCGGCGTTCAGCATGAACTGGCCGGCGATCCGGGCCATCTACCTGTTCGAGATGGGCCGCTTCTGGCGCACCGCCGGGCAGAGCATCCTGGCCCCGGTCATCTCGACGACCCTGTACTTCGTGGTGTTCGGCGCGGCGATCGGCTCCCGGGTCTCGGCGGTCGACGATGTGCCCTACGGGCTGTTCATCGTGCCCGGCCTGATCATGCTCTCGCTGCTGACGCAGAGCATCTCCAACGCCTCGTTCGGCATCTACTTCCCGCGCTTCGCCGGCACGATCTACGAGATCCTGTCGGCGCCGATCTCGCCGCTGGAGGTGGTGCTGGGCTTCGTCGGCGCCGCGGCCTCGAAGTCGATCCTGATCGGGCTGATCATCCTGGCGACCTCGGCCCTGTTCGTGCCGCTGCGGATCGACCACCCGCTCTGGATGATCGGGTTCCTGCTGCTCACCGCGGTGACGTTCAGCCTGTTCGGCTTCGTCATCGGCCTGTGGGCGGACGGGTTCGAGAAACTGCAGCTGGTCCCGCTCCTCGTCGTGACCCCGCTCACCTTCCTGGGCGGCAGCTTCTACGCGATCAGCATGCTGCCGCCGTTCTGGCACGCGGTGAGCCTGCTGAACCCGGTCGTGTACCTGATCAGCGGGTTCCGCTGGGCGTTCTTCGGCAAGGCCGACGTGAACATCGCGGTCAGCCTCGGCATGACCGCGCTGTTCCTGGTGATCTGCCTCGGCCTCGTGACCTACATCTTCCGCACGGGCTACCGGCTGAAGAGCTGAGGCCTCAGGGCTGCGCGGCCAGGAAGGCCAGCACCCCGTCCCGGTGCGGCTTGGCGCCGACCGCCGTGGAGTGGTCCTTGCCCTCGATCTCGAGCGCCCGGGCGTCCGGGATCAGGGCGGCGAGGGCCGGCCCCGAGCCCGCGACCGTGTCGAGGGTCCCGACCGAGACCAGGACCGGCACCTCGATCTGCGCGAGCTCGCCCCGGCTGAGCGTCTGGCGCGAGCCGCGCATGCAGGCGGCGAGCGCCCGCAGGTCGCTCCGGGTCTGCTCGGCGAACATCCGGAAGGCCGCCGCCGTGGGGTTGGGCGCGGGCGTCCCGGCGGGCGCCTCCAGGGCCTCGGCGATGCCGGAGGGCAGGCCCTTGCCCTCGATCAGGTGCATCCCGAGGCCGCCGATCAGGGCCGAGCGCACCCGGTCCGCGTGGTCGAGCGCGAGATGCGCGGTGATCCGCCCGCCCATCGAGTACCCCATGACGTGGGCGCGCCCGATCCCGAGGTGGTTGAGGAGCCGGACCGCGTCGCCGGCCATGGCCTCGGAGCTGTAGGCGGCCGGGTCGTAGAGCTTCTCGCTCTCGCCGTGGCCGCGGTTGTCCAGCGCGATCGCGCGGTAGCCGGCCTGGGTCAGGGCCTTCACCCACTGGGTGTTGACCCAGTTGACCGCGTGGTTCGACGCGAATCCGTGGATCAGCAGGATCGGCTTGCCCGGACCGTCCGCCGGCGGGACGTCGATATAGGCGATCCGCACGCCGTCGGAATTGAAGGTCTCCATGCCACGCAACCTGTGTTCATCAAGCTCGGCCACGGCTTAGACCACCCGGGCGCGCGGGAGCAACGCGGATCGATCCGCTTGCGGGTCGGAGCGCCGGCTGGCAAACCGCCCCGGTCATGACGGACACGCAGCCCTACGGCACCTACGAACCGTCCGGCCTCGTGGCGGCGATCACCCGCCGCACGAACCGGATCCCGGCCGAGTCCTGGTACGGGCGGCGCCTCGCGCTGTTCCTGCGCCGGATCGCGATCGCGCGCCTCGGAGGCAAGCCCCTCGACGTAACCCGCTACGGCGCGCGGATGCGGCTGCACCCGTACAACAACAACTGCGAGAAGAAGGTGCTCTTCACCCCGCAGTTCTTCGACCCGGAGGAGCGGGCGCTGCTGCAGGAGCGCCTGCCGCGGGACTGCGTGTTCCTCGACATCGGCGCCAATGTCGGCGCCTACGCGCTGTGCGTGGCCGCCTTCTCGGGGCCGGGCGCGCGGATCGTCGCGGTCGAGCCGCAGCCGGACGTGTTCGACCGCCTGACCTACAACATCGCCCAGAACCCGTTCCACACCGTCAAGGCGGTCGCCTGCGCGGTGGCCGACAAGGCCGGCGAGCTGACCCTGTTCATCGATCCGCGCAACCGCGGCGAGTCGAGCCTGCGCATCGTCGGCACCAACGAGGGCGCGCGGATCACCGTGCCGGCGGTGACGCTCCTCGACCTGCTGCGCAGCGAGGGCCTCGACCGCGTCGACGCCATCAAGCTCGACGTCGAGGGCGCCGAGGACCTGATCCTCGAGCCGTTCCTCCGCGAGGCGCCGGACGCGCTCCTGCCGCGGATCCTGCTGGTCGAGAACGGCACCGGCCAGTGGCAGCTCGACCTGCTGCGGCATCTGGGGCGCTACGGCTACCGCGAGATCGCGCGCTCGCGTCTCAACCTGATGTTCGAGCGCGGCGCCGTCAGGCCGGCGTGATCACCGGGATCTCCTCGGCGATGGCGACGCCCTCCGGCGCGACGGCGCAGCGATAGGCGCGGACCGCCACGCCCGCCGCGCGCGCCTCGCGGAACGCCCGGTCGAAGGCGGGATCGATGTCCCGGGCGACGTCGAAGGCCTCGGCCCGCATCTGCACGACGATGACCACCAGCGCGCGACCGCCCTCGGCCACGACCTGGGCCAGGTCGCGCATGTGCCGGGCGCTGCGGGCCGCCTTGCAGTCCGGGAACTCGGCCAGGCCCGCCCGCCGCATCAGGTGGCAGTTCTTGACCTCGACGTGGCATGGCCCCGTAGCCGCGCCGCTCGCGAGGAAGTCGACCCGGCTGGCCGCCGCGTAGCGCACCTCGGGCCTCAGCGCGTCGTGGCCGTCGAGCGCCGCGATCGCGCCGGCCCGGAAGGCCTCGGCCACGAGCGCGTTCGGCCGCATCGTGTTGATGCCGACCCACTGCGCCCCGCCGGGGAGGTCGGCCTCCACCAGCTCCCAGGTGAGCGGCAGCTTGCGCGCGGGGTTGCCCGAGCGCGACAGCAGCACGCGCGCACCCGGCGTGTTGAGCCCGAGCATGGCTCCGGGATTGGGGCAGTGAACGGTGACACGGCCGTCATCGGTGTCGATATCGGCGAGGAAGCGCTTGTAGCGCTGCACGAGCCGTCCCGGCACCAGCGGCGCGGCGAACTGCATGGGATCCTCGGGGTTCACGTAGTCGCGGGCCGCGGTCGCGCTATCTGCCTGCAGGACCCGCCCGACGCCAGAGTTCCATGAGCCAGCCTTCCGAATCCGTCACCGCCGCGATCCTCGTCATCGGCGACGAGATCCTCTCGGGTCGCACCAAGGACAAGAACATCGGCACCATCGCCGACTTCCTCACCGCCGCCGGGATCGACCTGCGCGAGGTGCGGATCGTGCCCGACGAGGCGGCCATGATCGTCGAGGCGGTCAACGCCCTGCGCGCCCGCTACACCTACCTGTTCACCACCGGCGGGATCGGCCCGACCCACGACGACATCACCGCCGACTGCGTGGCCGAGGCCTTCGGGGTCGGCATCGACGTCGACGAGCGCGCCCGGGCGATGCTGCTGGAGCGGCACAAACCCGAGGATCTCAACGAGGCCCGCCTGCGCATGGCGCGGATCCCGTTCGGGGCCGACCTGATCGCCAATCCCGTTTCGAAGGCACCGGGTTTCCGCATCGGCAACGTCCACGTGATGGCCGGCGTGCCCAGCATCATGCAGGCCATGCTGGACTCGATCGCC
This sequence comes from Methylobacterium sp. NPDC080182, assembly GCF_050281105.1. Classification (NCBI taxonomy): domain Bacteria; kingdom Pseudomonadati; phylum Pseudomonadota; class Alphaproteobacteria; order Hyphomicrobiales; family Methylobacteriaceae; genus Methylobacterium; species Methylobacterium sp. NPDC080182. Next base: position 94,729 of record NZ_JBNNWO010000011.1, on the reverse strand, counting down.
CCGACGCTGACGGGCGGCGCCGCGATGCTGTCCGAGACGATCGAGGCGGCCGGCCTCCCGGAGGGCAGCTACGCGGGCGGCCTCGGCGAGATCGCGAGGGCGCGGCAAGCCGTCTCCATCGGCTCGTACCCGGCGATCACGCCGGAGGGCTTCCGCAACCGGATCGTCGTGCGCAGCCGGGACCCGGAGGCCCTCGCCGAGGCGCGCGACGCCGTCGAGGCCCTGCTGGCGCGGCTCTCGGCCTGACTCGTCCCGTCCGATCGATCGTGTTGCGTAGCGGAGCTGTCGGATGGTGCGGGATAGGGACAAGCGGGCCGACCCCGAGACGCGCCGGGACGAGCTGCTGAAGGAAGTCTCCGAGATCGGCCGGCCCGACGCCTACGTCCTGCACGAGGTCATCCGGCTCGAGGGCGACGAGGAGCTGCGCCGCCACGGCCTCGCGCTGTTCCTCTCGGCCTTCGCGGCCGGGCTCAGCATCGCCCTGTCGCTGATCGTGCCGGGCGTGCTGCGAAGCCATCTCCCGGAGACGGACTGGGCCAAGATCGTCGGCTCGATGGGCTACGCGGTCGGGTTCCTGGTCGTCGTCCTCGGGCGCCAGCAGCTCTTCACCGAGAACACCATCACGCCGATCCTGCCGCTCCTGCACGACCGCTCCGTGAAGACGGCGCTCCGCGTCGTCAGGCTCTGGACGATCGTGCTGTCGGGCAACATCCTGGGCACGCTCGCGATCGCGACGGTGCTGGCCTATTCGGGCGCCTTCGAGCCGCCGGTCCTCAGGGCCTTCGCGGAGATCAGCCACGACGCCATCGCGCACGGGTTCTGGGCGACCTTCGTCAAGGCCGTCTTCGCCGGATGGATGATCGCCCTGATGGTCTGGTTCCTGCCGGCCACCGCCAGCGCGGCGCCGTTCGTGATCCTCCTGATGACGTGGCTGGTCGCGCTCTGCAGCCTCGCCCACATCGTGGCCGGCTCCGTCGAGGCCTTCTACCTCGTGGTCACGGGCGCCGCGTCGCTGCACGATTACGCGGTGAAGTTCTTCCTGCCGACGCTGCTCGGCAACACGTTCGGCGGCGTGGCGCTGGTGGCGGTGCTGAACTACGGGCAGGTCGCCCCCGAGGTCGAGGAGACCAAGGCGGTCGAGGGCGAGCGTCCGGACTGAGACCGAGAATTTGGGCCGAGGACCGGGCAGCCGGGCGGCACCGCGCGTCGCCCGCGACGCCGGATCCGCGCCGGCCGCCTCAGTCGAGCCGCACCGGCGGGCTGATCAGGTGGTCGAGATCGTCGAGGACCCACGTCATCGTCCCGCGCAGCGGCCCGTAGAGCCCGATCTGGTGCTGCCGGTAGAGGAGGTCGTGCGTCAGCCGCGCCGAGAGCCCGTTCAGGCGCCCGCCGCCGAACGTGTAGCGGCCGAGCGTGCCCCAGCCGTTGAAATCCGCGAGCGAGACGATCGCGCCCTTCTCGGCATAGTGGAACGGAGGCAGGTTCGCGTCGGGCGCATCCCCGCGGGCCAGCGCGCGGCCGAGATGGCGCGCGAGATGCTGCGCCTGCTGGCGTGCGGCCTGCGCGGTTGCCGGAACGGGGTGGCCGGTCCGGGAGTCGGCGAGGCTGGCGCAATCGCCGAGGGCGATGATGGCCGGATCCCGGGTCGTGCGCAGGTCCGGGCGGACGACGAGTTGCCCGGCCCGCGAGCGCTCCAGGCCGTCGAGGCTGGCGAGCACGTCCGGCGCCTTGACGCCGGCGGCCCAGACCTTCAGCCCGGCCGGGATGCGGCGGCCGTCCTTCAGGATGAACCCGTCCGCGTCCGCGGCCGTCACCGTCGCGCCGGTCCGGACCTCCACGTCGAGATCCGACAGGGTGCGGGCGGCGGCGCGCGACACCTTCTCGGGGAAGGCCGGCAACAGGCGCGACCCGCTCTCGATCAGCGTCAGGCGCAGGCGCCCCGGCAGGTCGGGCGAGCCGTAGGCCGCGAAGAGGTTGATGGCGTGCTTGAGCTCGGCGGCCAGCTCGACGCCGGTCGCACCGCCGCCCACGATTGCGATCTCCAGCAGGCCGCCGCCGTCGAGCCGGGCCAGGAGATGGCACCGCAGCTGTTCGTGGAAGTGCTCGGCCTCGGTCAGGTCATCGATGGTCAGGCAATGCTCGGCCACGCCCGGCGTGCCGAAATCGTTGGCGCGGCTGCCGATGGCGAGCACCAGCAGGTCGTAGGCGCGCTCCACTTCCGGAACCCCCTCCGCGGCCTCGACCGCGAGCCGGACGCGCCTGGCCGCCCGGTCGATGCCCACGAGGGCGCCGGGCTGGAACCGGAAGCCGTTGCGGCGCGCCTGGGCGAAGAGATCCACCTTCTGCCGGTCGGCCCGAGCCGTACCCGCCGCGAAGGTGTGCAGCATCGGCTTCCAGACGTGCGAGAGGCTGCGATCGGCGAGGGTGACGTCGGCCCGGCCGCCGCGTCCGAGGCTGGTCGCCACCTCGATCCCGGCAACGCCGCCGCCGACGATCACGATCCGTGGTCTCTCCGCCATGACGTCTCCGCATCCTCACGGGTCGGGAACGCCGGTCACGGCCTCGATGTTCGCCGCGGCGCGCGCCGATTCCGCCCGGCGTCGGAAGCGCGTCCTGCGCGGCCCGTCCCCCGATCCCGCGCCGGGCGGGATCGCGTCGGCCGACAGGGGCCGTCGACCATGAAAAAAGCCGCCCGGAGGCGGCTTTCGTGAACGTCGCGCTGCTGCGTCCGGATCAGGAGCGCATGCGGGTCCGCACCTCGCCGAGGCTCGCGCGGATCAGGTTCTGGGCGGCGTCACCCTGCATCCGCTCGCGCAGGATCGTCTCCGAGACCTTCACGGCGGCCTCCGCGGCGGCGGCGCGGACCTGAGCCTCGGCCTGGGCTTCCGCCTGGGCGATCTTCGTCTCGGCGGCCTTGGTGCGGCGGGCCAGGAAATCGTCCAGCTTGCGGTGGCCTTCCTCGGCGGCGCGCTGGGCCTCCTCGCGGGCACCGGCGACGATCGACTCGGCCTCCTTCTCGGCCTCGGCGCGGCGGCGCTTGTAGTCGGCCAGCACGGCGGCGGCCTCCTCGCGCAGGCGCTTGGCCTCGTCGAGCTCGTGGCGGACGCGGTTGGCGCGCCCGTCCAGGCCCTTGAGCATCGTCGAGAAGGCGCCGGCCTTCCAGGCGATGCCCATGAAGATGACGAACGCGACGGCGACCCAGAATTCGGCTTCGAGCAGCATCGTGGGATCCCGTCAGTGTGCGGTGGCGTCGAGGGCGCGGTCGAGGCTCGTCCGGTCCGGGGCCTGCCCGGTCAGACGCTCGACGATGGCCGACGCGGCCTCACCCGCGATCGAGCGGACGTTGCCCATGGCGGCCTCGGTCCGCGTGCGGATCGTCGCCTCGGAGGCGGAGAGCTTGGCGTTCAGCTCGTCCTCCAGTGCCTTGCGCTTGGTCTCGGCCTCCGCGGCCAGTTCGTTCCGGGTGGTCTGCGCGATGTCGCGCGCCTTGCCCTGGGCGTCCCGGAGGGCGGTCTCGAAGGCCACGCCGGCGGCATCCGCCTCGGCCTTCATCGCCTGCGCCTGGTCCAGGTCGGCACGCAGGCGCTCGGCGCGAGCGTGCAGGATCGACTGGATCCGCGGCAGCGCGATCTTGTCCATCAGGTAGTAGAGGAGGCCGAAGGCCAGGGCGAGCCAGATCAGCTGCGCCAGGAAGCCCGAGGTCTCGAAGGGCGGGAAGGCGCCGGAATGCGCTTCCGTATGCTCGACATGGCCCGGCACGACCTGCGTGTCGGCGCCCGGGGGCGGCGTGGTGAGGGGATTGGGCTGCGCCATGAGACCGCTACACTGACACCGTTCGCTGAGGCCACCGCCGGCGCGGTGACGGACGAAGGCGGACGCCCCGTCGCGGGAGCGTCCACCCGTTCATCGGGCCGGGGCCCGTGAGGAGACCGCGGGGACCGCGGTCTCCGGCGCCGATCAGACGGCGAAGAGCAGCAGCAGCGCGATCAGCAGCGAGAAGATGCCGAGCGCCTCGGTGAGGGCGAAGCCCAGGAGCAGGGTGGCGCGCTGGCCGTCGGCCGCGGACGGGTTGCGAAGGGCGCCGGCGAGGAACTGACCGAACAGGTTGCCGAGGCCGATGCCCGCACCCGCCATGCCGAGGCAGGCGAGGCCGGCGCCGATGTACTTCGCAGCGACGGGATCCATGGTAACTCCTGAGGTCTCTTCAGATCGAAACGTGCGGTGACGTTTGCGGCGGGTGGAGCCGGCCGATCAGTGGCCGGGGTGAAGGGCGTCGTTGAGGTAGATCGCCGTCAGCGTCGCGAAGACGTAGGCCTGAAGCGCCGCAACGAGGAACTCGAGAGCGGTCAGCGCGATCGTCAGGAACAGCGGGAGCGGCGATAGCACGCTCCAGGCGCCCGCGAGAAGGAGCTGGACCACGAAGAACGCGAAGATCTTCATCGCGATGTGGCCGGCCAGCATGTTGGCAAACAGACGGACCGACAGGCTGATCGGGCGCGAGATGAACGAGATCACCTCGATCGGGACCAGGATCGCGAGGAGCGGCTTCGGCACGCCCGACGGCACGAACAGGCCGAAGAAGTGGGTGCCGTGCTTCATCACGCCGAAGATCACCACGGTGGAGATCACCAGCGCGGCGAGGCCGAAGGTGATGATCAGGTGGCTGGTCACCGCGAAGGCGTAGGGGATCATCCCGAACAGGTTCAGGACGAGCACGAACATGAACAGCGAGAACACGAGCGGCATGAACCGCTTGCCGCCGTCGCCCGTCGCCTGGTGCACGGTGTCGGCGATGAATTCGTAGAAGATCTCGGCCAGCGACTGCATGCGGCCCGGAACGACCGAGCGGGACGCGGTCGCCACGATGGTGATGAGCGCGATCACGCCGACGGCGGCGAACATGTAGAGGGCCGACTGCGTGAACGCGAGCTGCTGGTGGCCGATATGGCCCAGCGACACGAGCGGCTTCAGCTCGAACTGATGGATCGGGTCGATCGTGACCGCCATTCCCGCTTCCGCCCTTCTTGTCCGGCGCGCCGACGGGTGTCGGCCGCCCCACATTCCCACTGACCGGCGCGCCTTATGGCTCCTGCCGATCGCGCCGTCCCGGACGCGCGCCGGCGAAACCCGACGCCCGCATCACGTTGTAGACCCCCGCGACGAACCCCAGCATCAGGAGGACGATCAGGCCCCAGGGCTTCGTCCCGAAGACATGATCGACGATCCAGCCGAGTATGCCCCCCGCGATCACGCCCGCGACGAACTCCGTGGAGAGCGTCATGGCCTGGCCCAGCGAGGATGGCCCGCCGTCCCGAGGGCGCGTGGAATGACCGGGAGCAGCCTGCGGCCGCTTCCGTTCGATCTGCGTCTCGAGACGTCTGAGCCTCGCGGAGAGTTCGCTGTCCGTCGGCGTCTGCTCGGTCCCTCTCCCGTCCCTCGGATCGTCGCCGTTCACGGCTCAAAACTCATCGGGCGGGAGGCTGTGGAACCGGCTGGACACCCCCAGCAAGCGGGGCGCACCATAGTTTCGCCTATCTTGAGTGTCAAGGCGAACCCCATACACCGTAAGTAATTGATTTTAGTTTGGTATTCCAACTTTGTGCGATGCGCCGGAGCCGCGCCGCGCGCGAGGCTCCGGCCGGTCGATCAGGCGCCGATGATCGGCTTGATCACCTTCTCCATCCCCTCGACGGTCATCTCGCCGGTGTAGCGCTCGCCGTTGATGAAGAAGGTCGGGGTCGAATCCACCTTGAAGACGTCGAGGCCGCGCTGCTTCACGGCGTTGACCGCGCTGTAGATCTTCTGGTCCTTCAGGCAGGCCTCGAAGGTCTGCTTGTTGTAGCCCGCCTGCCGGAGCATCTGCTCCAGCGCGTCCACGGGCTTCGGCGTGAAGGCCCAGGCCGCCTGCTGATCGAACAGCAGGTCGGTGATCGGATAATACTTGGCATCGCCCTGGCAGCGCGCCAGCATGAAGGCCGCCGTGGCCAGCGGGTCGAGGGGGAATTCGCGCAGCGTGAACCGCACCTTGCCGGTGTCGATGTAGCGCTCCTTCAGGGTCGGCCACGTGGTCCGGTGGAAAGCCGCGCAGTGCGAGCAGGTCATCGAGGCGTACTCGATGATCGTGCACTTGGCGTCCGCCGGGCCGAGCCAGACATCGCCGAGCGGGCCCGGCTGCAGCAGGGCCGCCATCTCGGAATTCTGCGCCCGGGCGGGCCGCCCGAGATACGGCAGGGCGAGGCCGGCGCCGAGGGCGAGGCCGGAGAACTTGAGAGCGTCGCGTCGCGTCGTCATCGGGCAGGCTCCGCCGGATTGATCAGTCGTGGCGTCCGGATGCCGGTACTCGGGCGCGACCGTCCTGGCAAGGTGACCGAATCGACCGTTCACCGCTCCGGGCGCGTCGCCACGGCGGCGGTGCCGAGGCGGTCGAGGGCCGCGCGCAGGCCGTCATCGGCGATTCCCGCCACGGCGCGCTGGACCTCGACGGCGGCGGCCGGATCGACCCGCGCGCGGGCGGGCGCCCGGCCGGCGCGCCCGACCCGGTCCTGCTGCAGCACGATCCGGGAGACGCAGGCCCAGCCGTAATGGGCGTTGATCCGCTGGATCACCACCGGCGCGAGATGCTGCAACTCGAGCGCGAAGACGCCCTCGACGCGCACGACCAGCGTGCCGGATTCGGGCGCGGCGGACTCGCTCCGGCGGCGCTTCGGCCATTCCAGCTTGGACGGGCGGCAGTAGCGGGCCAGCCGCTCGCCGACGATCTCCGGCCACGCGGCCAGGATGTCGGTCGAGGCGAAACCCTGCGCCGCGAAGGCCGGCCCGATGCAACTCTCGATCAGTTCGGCCAGCGGTTTGACGCGCGCCATGGTGGTTCCGGCCCCGTGGATCCGCGGAGGTTAGCGCAGGATGGTTGACGAAGGGAGCACGCGCCGGCGCTTTCGCCGCCCTATGATCGCCGCGGCGCTCCGGCTATGCAGCGCGACCCCTGTCGACCTGCCCATGCCGCCTCGCCCAGCCACGGATCCTGAAGCCGGTCCCGGACCGCGCGCCGACGACCTGCTCGCCTGGTACGACCGGCATCGGCGGGTGCTGCCCTGGCGGGCGCTCGCCGGCGCGATCCCCGATCCCTACCGGGTCTGGCTGTCCGAGGTGATGCTGCAGCAGACCACCATCGCGGCGGTGCGGCCGTATTTCGAGCGCTTCCTGACGCGCTTCCCCGACATCTTCGCCCTGGCCGGGGCCCCCGAGGAGGCGGTGATGTCGGCCTGGGCCGGCCTCGGCTACTACTCCCGCGCGCGCAATCTGCACGCCTGCGCGAAGGCGGTCGCGGCGGCCGGGGGGCGCTTCCCCGACACCGCCGAGGGCCTGCGCAAGCTCCCGGGAATCGGCGCCTACACGGCCGGCGCGATCGCCGCGATCGCGTTCGACCGGCCGGAGGCCGCCGTCGACGGCAATGTCGAGCGGGTCCTGAGCCGGGCCTACGCGGTGGAGGCGCCGCTCCCGGGCAGCCGGCCGGAGATCCGCCGCCTGACGCAGGCGCTCGTCCCGCAGGAGCGGCCGGGCGACTTCGCCCAGGCGCTCATGGATCTCGGCGCGACGATCTGCACGCCCAAGCGCCCCGCCTGCGCGCTCTGCCCGTGGATGCGGCCCTGCCGGGCGCGGTCGCTGGGCACGCAGGAGACCTTCCCGCGCAAGATCAGGGTCGCCAAGGGGACGCTCCGCCGCGGCGCCGCCTTCGTGGCGATCCGTAGCGGCGACGAGGCGGTGCTGCTGCGGACCCGCGCCCCCGAGGGGCTGCTCGGCAACATGGCCGAGCCGCCGGGGAGCGCCTGGGAGCCGGATTACGACGTGGCCGCCGCCCTGCTGGACGCGCCCCTCGACGCGCGTTGGAAGCGGCTCCCGGGCCTCGTCCGCCACGGCTTCACGCATTTTCCCCTGGAGCTGACGGTGTTCGTGGCCCGCGTCGCGCTGGCGACGCCGGCTCCGGCCGGCATGCGCTTCACGCCGCGCGGCGCCCTCGCGGACGAACCGCTGCCCGGCCTCATGCGCAAGGTCCTGGCGCACGCCTTCGACCCGAAGCCGGAGCCCGAGAAGAAGCCGCGCGGGCGCCCGCGGAAGGAGCCGCCGCCGATGCCGCTGCTGGCGGCGATGGAGGCGCCGATCTCGATGCCGGATCCCGAGCCCCGACCGCGCGTGCGGGCCGTCCCGAAGCCCCAGCCGAAGCCGGCGCCGGTGCCGCCGCAGGAGACGGACGAACTGTTCGACGGGGAGGTCGAACCATCGCCCGCACCGGCGCGGGCCCGGTCATCGCCGCGGCGGCCGGGGCCGGCCCGGAAGCGGTAGCCGACCGTCATCGCGAGCGCAGCGAAGCGAAGCGACCCAGGGCAGCGCGACATCTGTCTGCGTGGCGCTGCTGGATTGCTTCGCTCCGCTCGCAGAGACGGTGTGCTGGCTCAGCCGTTGGCCATCGCCTGCCGGAGACCGGCCCGGTAGCTATCGATCACCACCGGCTTGCCGCCGCGCTCCACGTGCCAGAACGTCCAGCCGTTGCAGGCCGGCAGGCCCTGCACCAGCGCGCCGATCTTGTGGATCGAGCCGATGACGAGGCCGTTGTCGAGCTGGCCGTCCGGGCGCACCGTGGCGCGGAACCGGCGGCGCTCGTCGGTCACGGTCTCGCCGGGGCGGATGTGGCCCGCCTCGATCACCGACAGGAACGGGACCCGCGGCTCGGCGCGCTTGGTCGGCGCCACCATGAGGGCGGCCCTCGACAGGGTCTCCACGGCGGCGATCCGCTCCCGGGCCGCCTCGGCGTAGGTCGCCTCGCGCTCGATGCCGATGAAGCGGCGGCCGAGGCGCTTGGCGACGGCGCCGGTCGTGCCGGTGCCGAAGAACGGGTCGAGCACCACGTCGCCGGGATTGGTCGCCGCGAGCAGCGTCCGGGCGAGCAGAGCCTCGGGCTTCTGGGTCGGGTGGACCTTGCGGCCCTCCGCATCCTTCAGCCGCTCCTCGCCGGTGCAGAGGGGGATGAACCAGTCCGAGCGCATCTGGAGGTCCTCGTTGCCCCCTTTCAGCGCCTCGTAATGGAAGGTGTAGCCCTTCGAGTCGGCCGAGCGCGAGGCCCAGATCAGGGTCTCGTGGGCGTTGGTGAAGCGCTTGCCGCGGAAGTTCGGCATCGGGTTGGCCTTGCGCCAGACGATGTCGTTGAGGATCCAGTAACCGAGATCCTGCAACGCGCTCCCGACCCGGAAGATGTTGTGGTACGACCCGATCACCCAGAGGGTCGCGTTCGGCTTCATCACGCGGCGGCAGGCGGCGAGCCAGTCCCGGGTGAAGGTGTCGTAGGCCTCGAAGGTCGCGAACTTGTCCCAGTCGTCGTCGACCGCGTCGACGCGGCTCTGGTCCGGGCGCAGGAGGCCGGCGTCGCCGAGCTGAAGGTTGTAGGGCGGGTCAGCGAACACGCAGTCGACGCTCGACGCCGGCAAGGCGTTCATGGCCGCGATGCAGTCCCCGACGAGTACCTGGTCGAGGGGCAGAGAACGCTGGGCGGGTACGAGACCCATCCGTGGCGCCGACGCGGGCCGCCCGGCACGCGAGACCTGTTTCCGGGCGACGGCGTCGGCAGCCACGGTACGCGGGGAAGCCATGGCAAACACCGGTTACGCGACTGACCGGCAGACCATGCGCCGGGTACGGTAAAGGTCACGTTGTCGATTTCGCGTCCGGCGCGTCCCGTTCTGGGGCTGCAGATTTTGCCGACCGGGCGCCCGGACAATCCTCCGACAGATTAAGCAACCGTTACCCGGCTGCGCCGCGCCCCCGGGATCGGGCGACAACACTCTATCCCTGCGGGTCCCGCGCGGCCGCGGCAGCCTGTGCTTGGGAAACAGCCGCACACGACAATCATCGTCGTGCCAGGGGCGCCGGGCGGGTCGCGCTTCCACCTCAGCGGGACGCAGGGTCACGCTCCGCGCAAGGCTTAAGAATGATGTCCTATTTTGCACCCTCCCCAACGGAGGCGAGCAGTTCTTGCTGAATACGCAGAACCACACGCCAATGCATCACCCGCAACAAGAGCGGAAATAAACTGAAATAAGCCGCCATGTAATGGGGATGACCAGCGCGAAATCGGCCAAAATGTGACCCCGACAGCCCGAAAAAGCCTGCCATATTCCGGCCCGTTTCGGGCACGACTGGCGCCGCCCCGACAAAAACAATGGGAATGCGTCGAGAATGTCGTTCGGTTTCGGTAAGCTCGTTGTCTCGCTTGGAATGCTGTCCACCGTCGTCGGAACAAGCCTCCCGGCCGCCGCCCAGAGCGGAGCGGCCTCCTGGTACGGGAGCGGCCATCGCACCGCCAACGGCGAGCGTTTCAACCCCAACGGACTGACCGCCGCCCATCGCAGCCTGCCGTTCGGCACGCGGGTCCGCGTCGAGAACAAGCGGACCGGCCGCTCGATCGTCGTGCGCATCAACGATCGCGGTCCGTTCGTGCGCGGCCGCATCATCGACCTGTCGCGCGGCTCCGCCCGCGCCCTCGGCATGGGCGGCGTCAGCTACGTGTCGCTGCAGGTCGTGCACTGACCCTTCACCGGCATCGAGCGCCCCGGCGCGCCTCCGCCCCGCGCGGGCGGGGCGGCCTCCGGGGCGTTGTCTGCCGGACCCGGACGCACCATCTGCTGCCGGGTTCAGCTCGGATCACCCGCCCATGCCCAAGCCCCTCATCGTCGACATCCCGCACGACCTCGGCCGCGACGAGGCCAAGCGGCGCCTGGAGCACGGCACGGATCAGGCGCGGGCCCTCCTGGCCAAGAGCGGAATCACGGTGGACCAGCTCGCCTGGACGGGCGACCGGCTCGATTTCGGCGTGTCCGCGGTGGCGCAGAAGATCGCCGGCACGATCGACGTGGGCGCGGAGAGCGTGCGCCTCGAGGTGAAGCTGCCGTTCCTCCTCGCCCTGTTCGCCGAGAAGATCCAGAAGGTGGCGAGCAAGGAGGGCAACCTCCTGCTGACGAAGAAGTAGCCCTCCGGAACCGGATCCGCCGCACTCTGTTTCCGCCGGACCGGTGCCGCTGTGCACCACCGGTCTCGCGGAGGATGACGGTGCCCGATTTCACGCTCGCCGACCCGGGGCAGGTCCCCGAGGTGCCGCCGCAGCCGACGCCGGTGCCGGACCGCCCCTACGATCCGCCGCAGGCGCCGACCCAGCCGCCCGGGCCGGAGATCCCCGGGAACACCCCGGCGGAGGCGCCGGGCATCCAGCCGCCCGAGATCCCCGTCAACGATCCGGGCGTGCCCGAGATCAGCCCGCCGACGGGACCGGCCAACCCGATCGCCTGATCGGGCGCCGACCGACGGGGGCGGCTCTGTTTGAACAGGCCGCCCCGCGCTGCCATAAGCCGGCCCATGGCCGCTCCCCCGCTCCTCACCCTCCAGGACGTCGCGCTCACCTTCGGCGGCACGCCGCTGATCACGGGCGCGAGCCTCGCCATCGCGCCGGGCGAGCGCACCTGCCTCGTCGGCCGGAACGGGTCGGGGAAGTCGACGCTCATGAAGATCGCCGCGGGCCTCACGGAGCCCGACCGGGGACGGCGCTTCGTCCAGCCCGGCACGACGATCCGCTACCTCGCACAGGAGCCGGATTTCACGGGCTTCGCCACCACCCTGGATTTCGTCGAGGCCGGCCTGCCGCCGGGCGAATCGACCCACCGCGCCCGCTACCTGCTGGAGAGCCTCGGCCTGACCGGCGCGGAGGATCCGAGCAAGCTCTCCGGCGGCGAGGGGCGCCGCACCGCGCTGGCGCAGGCGCTCGCCCCCGAGCCCGACGTGCTGCTCCTCGACGAGCCCACCAACCATCTCGACCTGCCGGCGATCGAGTGGCTCGAGACGGAGTTGAAGGGCACCCGCGCGGCCCTCGTGCTGATCAGCCACGATCGGCGCTTTCTCTCGGCCCTGTCGCGGGCCACGATCTGGCTCGACCGCGGCGAGACCCGCCGGATCGACCAGGGCTTCTCCAGCTTCGAGGCGTGGCGCGACGCCTTCTTCGAGGAAGAGGAGCGGGACCAGCACAAGCTCGACCGCAAGATCGCCGCCGAGGAGCACTGGCTGCGCTACGGCGTCACCGCGCGGCGCAAGCGCAACGTCCGCCGCCTCGGCAACCTGCACGAACTCCGGCAGAACCGCCGCGAGGTGCGTCGCCCGGTGGGCAGCGTCAGCATGCAGGCCTCAGACGCGGAATCTTCGGGGAGCCTCGTCGTCGAGGCCCGCGACATCGCGAAGAGCTACGGCGAGCGCAGGATCGTCGACGGGCTGTCCCTGCGGGTGATGCGGGGCGACCGGCTCGGCATCGTCGGGGCGAACGGCGCGGGCAAGAGTACCCTGATCAACCTGCTGATGGGCCGGCTCGCGCCGGATGCCGGGCAGGTGGTGCTCGGCACCAACCTGCTGCCGGTGGTGCTCGATCAGGCCCGCGCCGTGCTGGAGCCCGGGATGACCGTCACCGACGTGCTGACCGGCGGCCGCGGCGACAGCGTCACGGTGAACGGCCAGAGCCGCCACGTGATCGGCTACCTCAAGGACTTCCTGTTCACGCCCGAGCAGGCGCGCACGCCGGTCTCGGTTCTCTCCGGCGGCGAGCGCAACCGGCTGCTGATCGCCCGCGCCCTGGCCCAGCCGGCCAACCTCCTCGTCCTCGACGAGCCCACCAACGACCTCGACCTCGAGACCCTCGACCTGCTCCAGGAGATGCTGGGCGACTACCAGGGCACGCTGATCCTGGTGAGCCACGACCGCGACTTCCTCGACCGCGTGGCCGGCAGCGTGCTGGTCTCGGAGGGCGCCGGCCGCTGGGTCGAGTATGCCGGCGGCTACAGCGACATGCTGGTCCAGCGCGGTCAGGGCGTCGAGGCGCGGACCGTCGCGCCGAAGGCGAAGGAGTCGCGCGAGCGCGCCGCCGCGCCGGCCGCCCAGCCGTCGGGCAAGCCCAAGCTCGGCTTCAAGGACCAGCACGAATTGAAGACCCTGCCGGCCCGCATCGAGAAGCTGGAGGCGGCGATCGCCCAGCTCCGCACGATCCTCGCCGACCCCGAGCTCTACGCCCGCGACCCGGCCCGGTTCGACAAGGCCTCGACCATGCTGGCCCAGGCCGAGACCGAGCTGTCGCAGGCGGAGGACCGCTGGCTGGAACTGGAGATGCTTCAGGCGGGATGAGACCCGCCGCATCGCGCCGCGAGACGTACCCGACCGGAGACCGCATGACCGCCTATCAGACCCTCGAACAGCGCTTCGCCCGGCTCGCCGCCCTGGAGGGCGCGGCCGGGATCCTCGGGTGGGACGCGCAGACCCTGATGCCGGACGGCGCCGCCGAGGCCCGCGGCGACCAGCTCGCGATCCTCCGCGGGCTCGCCCACGGGATGCTCACGGCCCCCGAGGCCGCCGAGGAGCTGGCGGCGGCCGAGCAGGGCGGCGACCTCGAGCCCTGGCCCGCCGCCAACCTGCGGGAGATGCGCCGCGCGCAAGGACACGCCACGGCGGTCCCCCGCGACCTCGTCGAGGCCAGCTCCCGCGCCGTGTCCCGCTCGGAGATGGTCTGGCGCGAGGCGCGGCGCGACGCCGATTTCGCCCGCCTCGAACCCCACCTCGCCGAGGTGCTGCGGCTCCAGCGGGAGATCGGCCAGGCGAAGGGCGCGGCCCTCGGCCTCGATCCCTACGACGCGCTGCTCGACAGCTACGATCCCGGCATGCGCCGGGCGACGATCGACCCGCTCTTCGCGGACCTGACCGACTGGCTGCCGGCCCTGATCGCCCGCGCCCGGGAGATCCAGGCGTCCCGGCCGGCACCGCTCCCGCTCGCCGGCCCGTTCGACGTGGCGGTGCAGCGCGATCTCGGCCTGAAGCTGATGGCGGCGGTCGGCTTCGACTTCACCCGCGGCCGGCTCGACATCAGCCTGCACCCGTTCTGCGGCGGCGCCACCGACGACGTGCGGATCACGACGCGCTACGACGCGGCCGATTTCGGCCGGGCGCTGATGGGCGTTCTCCACGAGACCGGGCACGCCCTCTACGAGCAGGGGCGGCCGGCGGCGTGGCGCAACCAGCCGGTCGGCGCGGCGCGGGGCATGAGCCTGCACGAGAGCCAGTCGCTCATCGTGGAGATGCAGGCCTGCCGGAGCCGGGAGTTCTTCACCTTCCTGGCGCCGCTCCTGCAGGCGGCGTTCGGGCGATCCGGGCCCGAATGGTCGCCGGAGAACCTGCACGCGCTCAACACCCGGGTGGCGCCCGGCTTCATCCGGGTGGATGCCGATGAGGCGACCTACCCGGCCCATATCCTGCTGCGCTACCGGCTGGAGACCGCGATGATCGCGGGCGACCTCGCGGTGCGCGACCTGCCGGGGTCGTTCAACGACGGCCTGCGCGACCTCCTCGGGCTCACGGTGCCCGACGACCGGGTCGGCTGCCTCCAGGACATCCACTGGCCGAGCGGGGCGTTCGGCTATTTCCCGACCTACACCCTCGGCGCCCTGGCGGCCGCGCAGCTGTTCCGGGCGGCCCGCGCGGCCGAGCCGGCGCTGCCGGGCTGCCTCGCGCAGGGCGATTTCGGCCCCCTGCGGGACTGGCTCCGCACGCATGTCCACGCGGTGGGGAGCCTGCTCGACACCGACGACCTCCTCACCCGCGCCACCGGGACGAGGCTCGGCACGGCGGCGTTCCGGGCCCATCTGGAGGCGCGCTACCTCGGGGGCGCGGGCGCCTGAGACGCGGTGGCCGGGGAGGGGACGAACGACCCCTCCGCCGGCGACGCCTAGAGCGTCACCACGTCGACGGCGTCGCCGAGCCGGTCGCGGGCGATGTCCGCGACGTGGCGGTGGTGCGTGAACAGGATCGGCTGGACCCGGGCGCCGATCGCCGCCAGCGCGTCGAGGCCGTAGCCGGTCCGGGTCTCGTCGAAGGTCGAGAACAGGTCGTCGCCGATGAAGGGGGCCGGCTCGGCGCGGCCGGCGTAATCCTCCAGATAGGCCAGCCGCAGGGCGAGATAGAGCTGGTCGCGGGTGCCCTCGCTCATGCCCTCGATGGCGACCGTGCCGCCGCCGGCGCGCTGCCCGGCGAGCTTCGGCGTGTCGGCCTCGTCGTAGATCTGCGCCAGACCGGAGAACGCGCCGCCGGTGAGAGCCTGGAACAGCGCGCCCGCCCGGGTGACGAGCGGGTCCTGCTGCCCCGCGCGGTGGCGGGCGACCGCCTGCCCGAGCATCAGCCCGGCGAGCCGCAAGACGGCCCAGGAGCGGGAAGCCGCCTGGAGATCCGCCTCCGCGGCCTTGCGCTCCGCGAGGGCCAGCTCGGCGCCGGTGCCGCCCTCGAGCTCCGCCCGCCGCCGCTCCGCCCGGTCGCGGTCCGCGAAGATGACCTGTCCGCGCTCGGCCTGCTCGTCGGCCTCGAGCGACAGCCGCGCCAGCTCCGCCTCGATCGCCTCCGGCGACACGGTCTCCAGGCCGGCGCGCAGCTCGGCCTCCGGAAGCCCGTCGGCCGCGCCCGCGAGCGTGCCGCGGAGCCGCAGGCGCTCGGCGCGCAGCGCCTCCCGCGCGCTGAGGCGGCCGAACAGCCGGTCGATCTCCGGCGTCGGTGCCGCGGCGAGGTCCGGCATCACCTCGGCCACCTGCCGGGCGAGCGTCGCCCGCGCCGCGTCGCGCGAGTCGCAGGCGCCGCGATGGGCGGCCTCGGCCTCGTCGCGGCGGCGGTCGAGCTCGGCGCGGCGCGCCTCGCGGGCCTGCGCGGCGACGAGGCGGCCGTGGAGCGATCGGACCGCGCCGGCGGGCGACACCTCCGCGAGGTCGGGCGCCAGGGCCTCGACCAGGGCGACGGCGTTGGCTCGGAACGCCTCCATGTCCCGGCGGATCCCCGCCGAGCGGCGCTGTAGGGCGGCCCGCTCCGCCAGCCGGTCGGGCACGCTGCGCCACGCCTCCAGCGCGCCCTCGGCCTCTTCCGGACCGGCCGTGCCGTCGAGGCCGAGGGGCAGCAGCGCCGCCTCCCAGTCGGCCCGCCAGGCGGCGCGGCGGGCGGCGGTCTCCGCGAGGCTCGCCTCCAGCCGCGCGACGGATAGTCCGGCCGCGCGCAGCAGGCCGGCGGTCTGCAGGTTGGCCTCCCAGCGGCTCGCTAGGGCGGCGATCCGCGCTTCGAGACCGTCCAGCGCGGCGGCGATCTCGAGGTCCGGCGCGGCGTCGAGGCCGGCGCGGCTGCGCAGGTCGGCCAGGGGCCCCCGCGCGGCCTCGATCCGTGCCAGGAGCCGGTCGGCCTCGATCCGCTGCGCGGCGAGGCGCTGCTCGGCCTCGATCAGGCTCTCCACCTCGGCGAGCCAGGCCGCCATCTCGGCCGGAGGACCGGGCACGAGCCCGGCGGGCCGCCACGCCTCGCGCCACGCCGCCTCGCCCGCCGCGAGTTCCGCGGCGAGACCGGCGAGGACGTCGTCGGCTCGCGCGGCCTCCGCCTCCTCGGCGGCGAGCCGTTCCAGGTCGGCCGCGTGGGCGGCGACCCGGGCGGCGTCGGACGCGCGCTCGTCCGCGACGCGGTCGGCCTCGAGGAGCGCGCGCTCGAAGGCCGCGACCTCGGCGACGGCGGCCGCCCGGCCGGCCGCGAGGGCGTCGCGCAGCGGCGCGAACGCCGCGTCGCGGGTTGACCGCAGGGCGTCGAGCCGCTCCCGGGTGGCGACGGGCCGGCCGGCCTCGCGCTCGCGCAGCCGCGCCCGGGTGACCGCGACCTGCCGGCGGGCCGCGTCGCACCGGTCGGCGGCCCGTTCGTGCTCGCGGGTCTTCGCCTCGAGGCCCTGACGGTAGCGCGCCACCGTGTCGGGGGCGGGCAGGGGCGTCCGCACGAGGGCGGCGAGGTCGGGCACCGGCGGCGACAGCCGCTCGGCCTGGTTGCGCAGCAGCGCCGCCTCCCGGCGGATCGCGCCGTCGAGGGTGTCGCGGGCGGCGATCCACTCGTGCAGCCGGGCGAGGGGCTTCAGCGCCTCCCGGAGCGGGGTCGGATCCCGGGCCGCGTCGGCCGCCTCCACCTCGCGGGCGAGGCGTTCCCGCTCGGCGCGGGCGGCGGCGAGGTCGCGGGCGATCTGCTCCTCGGCGGCCGCCAGGGTCCGACCGTCGCGGATCAGCCGCTCGGTCCGCGCCCGCGCGGCGTCCGGGGGCTGGCGGGCCTCGAGCGCGGCGAGGTCGGGCACGCCGATCCGGGCGCGCAGCCGCTCCAGATCCAGCCCGACCTTGTGGGCGTCGCCCTCGATGCGGGGCAGGTCGGTGCCGCCCTTCTCGAACTCCCGGGTGCCGCTGAACGCCGCCAGGATCTCGTCCGCCCGATGGGTCAGCCCCGGCTCGACCGGCACCGATTCGGCCTCGCCGCGGGCCCGGTCGCGCGCGGTCTCGGCCCGCTCCGCCTCGGCGTCCGCGGCGCGGCACGCGTCCAGGGCCGCCCCCAGGCGGGCGATCCAGGCGGGATCCGCGTCGACGAGGTCGGTCTCGGCGGCGATGCGCCGCTCCAGCGCGTCGATCTCGGCGATGATCGGGCGGACGCGCTTGAACCGCTCCAGCCGGGCGCGCGCGACCGCGCCGGCCTTCTGCTCGGACCGGAGCGCCTCGAGCTGCGCGGCCGCCGCGGCGATCTCGTCGTTCAGGGCGCGCCAGTCGCCGGCGCGCAGGCCCCGCTCGCGGATCGCTCGCCGGGCCGTCTCGTGGCGCTCCAGCGCCTGGTAGAAGGTCCGGTGCTTGGCCTGGCGCGGGGCGAAGATGGCGTCGGCCTCCGCGTCGAGCGTCGTCTGCAGCTCCGTGAGGCCGCGCAGGCCCGAGCCCGCCGCGAACAGGCTCGCGCCGACCTCGCCCTCCACGTCGACCATCTCGCGCCCCCCGGCCCGGAGGCTCGCCGCGTCGAGCCCGAAGGCCCGGCAGAACACCGTCCGGGACAGGCCGCCGAGGAACGGCGCCAGCGCGTCGTCGGCGAGCGGCGCGTCGGCGGCGTCGATGAGGGTGCGGCTGTTGCCCTTCCGGCGGCGGAAGGACAGCCGGCGTCCGTCGGCGGCGGCGATCTCCGCGCCGAGGCGCAGCTGCGGCATGTCGTGCAGGAAGGCGTAGGGCGTGGTCTTCCCGAAGCCGAACAGCAGGTCGGTGACCGCCGCCAGCGCGGTGCTCTTGCCGGCCTCGTTGGCGCCCAGCACGACGTGCAGGCGCGCGTCGGGCCGGAACGCGACGGTGCGATCCGTGAAGGCGCCGTAGCGCTCGAGGGCGAGGCGGATCAGGCGCATCGGGGGTCCATGGGCGCGCGCCTCAGCAGTGCCGGCCGCCGAGGCGTCCGAGGACGAGGGCCTCGGCCTCGGCGCAGAGCGCGTCGAACTCCGCGTCGAGGTCGGCCTCGGCGGCGGCCGTCCCCGGCATCCGGCCGCCGATCTCGGCCAGCGCCGCCTTCGCCCGGGCGCGGAACTCGGGGTCGCGGTCGAGGTCGGCCAGCAGGGCCGCGGGGTCGATGGCGGCGCCGGTCGGCTCCGCCGCGGCGCGCGGGCGGCGGGTCTCGATCTTCAGGCGCTCCAGCCAGATGTCCTCGTGCAGCCGGTGCGCGGCCGCCTGGATCTCGGCCGTCAGGGACTCGCGATCGGCCGCGAGGGCGTCGTGGGCCCGGGTCGTCCCCGCGAGGTGGACGCGGACCAGGAGCAGCCGGCGTGCCGCGATCTTGGCCAGGGGCCTCAGCGCCGCCTCGACGGCCTCGACGGCGCCGCGCGCGTCGGCCACCGCCGCGAGTTCGACCGTGATCTGCTCGAATCGCGCCCGGTCGAGGGGCAGGCGGCTGACGCCGGTCACCCGACCGTCGGAGACGTCGACCACGACGGCGCCCTTCTCGCCGCACTCGCGCACGCTCCGGCCCTGGAGATTGCCGGGGAACACGATCCAGGGATCCCGGGACAGCTCCGCGTACTCGTGGATGTGGCCCAGCGCCCAGTACTCGTAGCCCCGGGCCGCGAGGTCGGCGACCGAGCAGGGGGCGTAGGTCTCGTGGGCGGCGTGGCCGGTGCAGGAGGTGTGCAGGACCCCGAGGTTGAACCAGCCCGGCACGGCGGCCGGGTAGGTGAGCGAGAGGTTCTCCTCCACCGCCCGGCCCTGGAAGCTGCGGCCGTGGACCGCGACGCGGAGCGCGTCGAGGCGAAGGGTGCCGGCGCGGGCGGTCGGGAAGACGTGGACGGAGGCCGGCAGCGTGATCGAGCGCGTGATGACGCTCTCGGCGTCGTGGTTGCCGCGCACGAGGATCGTCCGGATACCGGCGCGGTCGAGGCGGGCGACCTGCCGGGCGAAGAACAGGCCGATCGTGGTGTCGGCCCAGTCGCCGTCGTAGACGTCACCCGCGACAACCACGAAGGCGACCGACCGCTCGATCGCCTGGCTCACCAGATCCTCGAAGGCCTGCCGGCTCGCCGCGGCGAGGCGCCGGGCCAGTTCCGCGTCGCGCGCGGCGAGGCCCGACAGCGGGCTGCCGAGATGCAGGTCGGCGGCATGGATGAAGCTGAACGCCGTCATGGCCTCCGGACGGGATCGGTGGGATGGCGGTGCGCGGCGGTTCTCGGAGCGGCCGGCGTCGCCATGCCGGCTCTTAGGCCGCCGACCGGGTCGGCCTCAAGCGTCGCCCGGCGATGGGCTGTGGGGCGCCCAGGTCGGACCGCGCCCGCGCCCGGCGCGCATGCGGTCGAACGTCCCGGCTCCGGGCGCGTTAGAGCGTGGCGGTGGCGGGAGCGCCGCACGCTGAGGTACGAGACCGGCCCGATGAATCCTGCTGCACGCCCGGCCCGCTCCAACACCGCACCGTCACCCGTCACGCCGATCCGCCCCGCCGAGCGGCCGCACCAGCCCTTCAAGATCGTGAGCTGGAACCTGCTGCGGCGCACCGGCGCGGCGGTGGACGACGTTGCCGCCCTCGTGGCGCAGGAGAAGCCCGACCTGCTGCTGATGCAGGAGGCAACCCGCGCCATCGGCTTCCTGCTGGACCGGATCGGCGGCCACTACGCCTGGGCGCCCCTGCCGGGCCGGATCCACGGGCTCGCCATGTGGAGCCCGAAGCCCTGGGCGGCGCCGCCCCGGGTCATCGCGCTCCCCTCCGGCGCCCTCGTGCACCGGGTCTGCCAGATCCTCGATCTCGGCGAGTTCGGCGTGGCCAACGTCCACCTGTCGCACGGACAGATGCTGAACCGGCGCCAGCTGCGGCGCATCGTCAGCGAGCTGCCGCCGCGAGCGGCCGTGCTCGGCGACTACAATATCGTCGGCCCGGCGCTGATCCCGGGCTTCCGCGACGTCGGACCGCGGCAATCGACCCACGCGATGGTCGAGGTGCTGCCGCTGCGGCTCGACCGCTGCCTCGCCCGCGGGCTCGTCTGCCACGCGCACGCGGTGCTGCCGCGGGGACGCTCCGATCACCGGCCGATCGTCGTCCATCTCGGCCCGGCGCCGGAGGCGCACGCCCCCGCCCGGTTCAAAGGTATGGCAGCAGCAGTCGCACGCCTGCGTCGCGCAGACGGATCGGCAGGCCGCGCGCGGCGAGATCCTCCCGGCTGAGCCGCGCCTCCATCTTGCCGCGCATGAACCGGTCGAGGTCGGCGGCGAGGTCGGCGTCGATGATCTCGACGTTCAGCTCAAAATTGAGCCGGAAGCTGCGCATGTCCCAGTTGGCGCTGCCGACGAAGCACCAGATGTCGTCGACCACCATTGCCTTGGAATGGTCGAAAGGCGGCTCGTCGAGCCAGACGTTCACGCCGGCCCGCAGCAGCGGGTCGAGATGCGCCCGGGTCGCCCAGTCGATGTAGGGGTGGTCGCTGACCCGCGGGATGATCACGTCGACGGTGATGCCCCGGGTCGCGGCCTGGGCGAGGGCGCCGGTCACCAGCTCGTCGGGTAGGAAGTAGGGCGTCACGAAGCGCACCGACCGGCGCGCGCAGGCGAGCGCCTGGAGGATGACCTGCTCGATCTTCTCGACGTCCGCGTCCGGGCCGGAGGTCACCGCCCGGGCGACGCTCGGTCCGCACGGCTCGAGGTCGACGAACCAGGGGGGGCCGTCGAGGATCTCGCCGTCCACGAAGGCCCAGTCGGCCGCGAACGCGGCGGCGAGCTGCTCGACCACGGGGCCGGTCAGGCGGAAATGGGTGTCGCGGATCGGGTGCTCGGGCTTCAGGGCGACGCGGTTCGGGTGCGAGATGTTGAGGCCGCCGGTGAAGGCGATCCGCCCGTCGACGATCAGCAGCTTCTTGTGCGAGCGCAGATTGAGGAACGGCATCCGCCAGGGGAGGGCGGAGTGCATGAACAGGGCGGCCGGCACCCCGGCGGCCGTCAGGCGGTGGTAGACCGGCGCGCGGAAATAGCCGCCGCCGATCCCGTCGATGATGACGCGGACCTGCACGCCCCGGGCCTTCGCCTCCACGAGGGCGTCGCAGAATTCGCGGCCGGTGGCGTCGTCCCGGAAGATGTAGCTCGACAGGCCGATGCTGGACCGCGCCTCGCGGATCGCCGCCAGCATCACCGGATAGCCGGCGTCGCCGTTGCGGAACATCTGCACGGTGTTGCCGGCGAAGGCCGGCAGGCTCGTGATCCGCCGGATCGCTCGGTCGAGGGGCCAGAGCGCCTCCGGCACCACGGCGTCGTCGGTGTCGGGCAGCTGCGTCGCGTCGGACGGCTTGGTCCGCAGCCGCCGCGCGCGGCGCGAGACCCGGTTGATGCCGAAGGTCAGGTACAGGGCGGTGCCGAAGATCGGCGACAGCCACGCGAGCCCGATCCAGCCCACCGCCACGCTGACCCGGCGCTTGCGCAGCAGGGCGTGCAGGGTGACGCCGATCGCCAGCGCGAAGCCGATCAGGGCCTCGACATCCGACCGCATCAGGGCGGTCGACTGGACCCAGCGGGTGATCGCGTTTTCCAAGGTGAGGCTATCCGGGTTCGCGTCGGGAGGCGCCGGATCGACCTGAAGCGCATGCGGCGGGCGGATTAATCCGCCGGCTTGGCCGGATGCGCAATGGGCGCGGCGGCCGCGGCGGCCGCGGGCCGCTCGCAGCGATAGGGTCCGCTGCCGTCGAGGGCCCCGTACAGGACCCGGCCGCCGGAGGCGATGCAGCGCGCCTTGGCCTCGGCATAGGGCCGGTGGAAGCTCCAGATGGTGATCATCGGCCCGATCGTCGCGAGGCAGACGCCGCCGAAGATCACGGCGGCGGCCCAGGTGGCGCCGTTGCGGTTCGGCCGCGGGGGCCGCGGCGGCGGCATCGTGCCGTAGAAGGACAGCGTCAGACCGAGCAGGTCGAGGGTGCTCATCAGCCGTTCCGCGTGGCGGCGCCGAGCCCGGCAGGGTCGGACAGGCCCCTCATCCTAGGGCAGGGCGGCGCCATCACCTATGCGCGTCGCGCCGGAGGGCCTGCGTCGTATCGCGCCAGTGCGCGGACCGGGACGCCGGCTCACGGCTCCCAGCGGGGCGGCCGCTTGCCCAGGAAGGCGTCGATCCCCTCCTGCGCGTCGGCCATCATCATGTTCCGGGTCATGACCTCGGCGGTGTAGCCGTAGGCGTCCTCCAGGCCCATCTCGATCTGCCGGCCGAACGCCTCCTTGCCGATCGCCAGGACGCGCCGGGCCTTCCCGGCGATCCGGGCCGCCAGGGCGCCCACCGCCGCGTCGAGCTCCGCCTCCGGCACGACGCGGTTGACCAGCCCGATCCGCAGGGCCTCCCCGGCGTCGATCGGCTCACCGACCAGCAGCATCTCCAGGGCGGCCTTGCGCGATACGGCGCGTGACAGGGCGACCATCGGGGTCGAGCAGAACAGGCCGATCTGCACCCCCGGCGTGGCGAAGCGGGCGGTCTCGGCGCAGATGGCGAGATCGCATGTGGCCACGAGTTGGCAGCCGGCGGCGGTGGCGATCCCGTGGACGCGGGCGATCACCGGCTGCGGCAGGCGCGTGAGGCTCAGCATCAGCCGCGCGCAGGTGCGGAACACCGCCTCGGTCGCCGCGCGGGACGAGTCGGCGCGCATCTCCTTGAGGTCGTGCCCGGCGCAGAAGGCGGGGCCGGCCCCCTCCAGGATCACCACCCGCACGGACGGATCCGCGCGGATCGCGTCGAGCTGCTCCTGGAGCGCGCCCATCAGGGCCATCGACAGGGCGTTGCGGGCCTGCGGCCGGTTCAGCGTCAGCGTCGCGACCCCGTCGGCGTCGATGCGCAACAGCACCGGCGTCTCCGGGCTGGCGGCGTGGGCCGTGGCAAGGGCTGCGGTCATGGCGACGTCTCCCGGCGCCGGCCTCCCTGGCACGGGGCCGGTCGCGTCGTCGGACGGTAGCACGCAGGGTTCAGGTCCGCGACGGTGCCGCGGCGCGCGATCCGCGATGCGGCGGTTGTCAGGCGTGCTCGGCGAGGGCGAGGTCGAGGCTCGCGTAGTCGGCGCCCGGACCGTTCCACCACACCGCCGGATAGGCGGTGAGCCGGCCCATCACGCCGGCATAGGCGTCGGCGAGCGCGGTATCGACCACGACCAGCTCGGCGCCCGACTGCGCGAGGCTTTCCGCCAGCGCTTGGTCGCGGCCGGCGCAGTCGAGGCAGACGACGCGCAGCCCTAGACGGGTGAGGCCGAGGCGCATGGCCTCGACCTGCCCGAGATCCTGCACCAGGAGCGCCACGGCCTGCCCGGCCCGCAGGCCCTCGCCCCAGGCCCAGCGCGAGACGCGGTGCGGACAGACCGCCGCGACCGGCACCGCCGGCGCGCCGCGCCGCTCCGCGCTGGCGGCTCCTTGCGCACCCGGCCGGGCGCGCCGGTCGGCGTCGCGAGCCGGGAGTGGGATGGAGGCCGCCGGGTGATGGACGCCGTACATGCGATGCGGACCGCCTGAATCTGGACACACTGCAGGTCCTGGCGTGACGCGAGCAGGTTAACACTCTCTCTCACCCGGGCGTTCCGTCGAAGAACGACCGTCTTTTCGTCGACGCGCGGGCCGGCGACTGGACCTATGGCGAACGGGCCGTGAACCGGGACGGGTGAATTGCCGACATCTCGGGTCGCATCTTCGGTCGCATTGGCGCGCGCGCGGGTCCGGCCTATGTCCCGCCCGCCAGAGGCGGCCCGCGAGAGGCCGCCCCCGATCGAGGAACCGCCGCGCATGCGCCCCACTACGACCCGGATCACACTCCTCGCCGCCGTCACGCTCGCGGCCCTGCCGGCGCAGGCGCAGATCCGGAACGCCCCGTCGCCGCGGGCCCTGGAATTCGCCGCCTACATCTTCGCGGCCTCGAACGTCTGCGGCTACCGGATCGGCAGCGACCAGTTCGAGGCCCTGCTGGCGAAGCAGAACGTGCAGATCGGCGACGTCCAGCCGCGCGGACCGTTCGGCAACCGGGTGCAGACCATGTTCACGCTGATGTCGAACCAGATGGCGCAGAACCGCGACCAGGCCTGCCTCGCGGTGGCCGGCGAGTACGGGCCCGAGGGCACGGTGGCCAAGAACGTGCTCCTGCCCGCCGGCCAGGACCCCGCCGTGCCGGCGAAGCCCGCCGAGCCCGCCAAGCCGCAATAGCCCATTCGCGGGATCGCCGCCGGCCTCAGCCGAGGCGCCAGTCGATCGGCGGGCGCCCGTGCGCGGCGAGCCACCGGTTGGCCCGGCCGAACGGGTCGGAGCCGGGAAAATCCCGGGCCCGGTTGAGCGGCGAGGGGTGTCCGCTCTCGAACACGCCGTGGCGGGTCGTGTCGATGAGCGCGGCCCTGGCCCGCGCCTGGGCGCCCCAGAGCAGGAACACGGCGGGCTCCGCGCGGGCCGAGACGGCGCTCACGGCCTGATCGGTCAGCGGGGCCCAGCCGTAGCGCAGGTGCGCCCCGGCCTTGCCGGCCTCGACGGTGAGCGCGCTGTTGAGCAGGAGCACGCCCTGCCGCGCCCAGGGCGTCAGGTCGCCGCCGGCGGCGCGGTCGGATCCCGCCTCCGCCAGGATCACCTTCAACGAGGCGGGCAGGGGACCGGAGCCCACGAACGAGAAGGCGAGGCCGTTGGCGTCGCCCGGTGTCGGGTAGGGGTCCTGCCCGAGGATCACGGCCCGCACGTCCTGCAGCGGGGTCTCGGTCAGGGCGCGGAAGATCCGGTCCGGTGCCGGCAGGACGCGGGCGCCCGCGGCAATTTGGGCATCGACCCGCGCCGCCACGGCGTCGGCCTCCCCGCCGGCGAAGAACGGCAGGCTCAGCCAGGGCGAACCGGAGGCGCGGAAGGCCGTGAGGGCGTCGGCGACGGGTGTGGCGGCCATGGTCTCTCGCGATCGGTTTCCACGCCGAGATAGGAGGCGGACGCGCACCGTCATCGGCGCGGCGGTTGCGGCCGGGAGCCGCTCGTGTTTAGGGACGGGGGTCGAGCGCGCGGCCTGTCTCGGTGCGGCATGTCGCGTCCGCCCTTCGCCGGGCGGCTTCGCACCCTACATGGAAGCGCACCCGACGGGGTTTAAGCGCCGGCCAAGCCGAGGCGTACCAGGGCGTACGCGCCGGCCGCCGGATATCGGAAGCCAGAGGAAGGATCTCGGCGCGCGGCGCCGGAACGCTGCCATGAACGAACGCGTCGAACCCGCCGCGCTGGCGAATGGCCGGCCCCTCGCACCGCTGCAGCCCGCGGCGAACACCCTTCCGGCCGACCACCCGAAGGTGGCCTGGGGCCGCGTCGGCGTGCTCCTGATGAATCTCGGGACACCCGAGGGCACGTCCTACTGGCCGATGCGCCGGTATCTCAAGGAGTTCCTGTCGGACCGCCGGGTGATCGAGGTGCCGCGGCTGATCTGGTGGCCGCTCCTCAACCTGATCATCCTGACGAAGCGCCCCGGGCCGAAGGGCCGCGACTACGCCAGCGTCTGGAACAACGCGCTCAACGAGGGGCCGCTGAAGACGATCACGCGCGGCCAGAGCGAGCGCCTCCAGGCGGCCATGGGCGAGTCGGTGGTCGTCGACTGGGCGATGCGCTACGGCAAGCCCGAGGTCGCCGGCCGGATCCAGGCGCTGCTCGACCAGGGCTGCGACCGGATCCTGCTGGTGCCGCTCTACCCGCAATACGCCGCCGCGACCTCGGCCACGGCCTGCGATCAGGCCTTCCGGGCGCTGATGGACATGCGCTGGCAGCCCACGGTGCGGGTCTCGCCGCCCTATCACGACGACCCGGTCTACATCGCCGCCATGGCCGATTCGATCCGCGAGGGCCTAGCCAAGCTCGACTTCGAGCCGGAGGTGATCCTCACCTCGTTCCACGGCGTGCCGCGGAGCTACCTGCTCAAGGGCGACCCGTACCATTGTCAGTGCCACAAGACCGGGCGCCTGATCCGCGAGGCGCTCGGCCTGTCTCCGGAGAAGATGCGGGTCACCTTCCAGTCGCGCTTCGGCAACGAGGAGTGGCTGAAGCCCTACACCGACGAGACGGTGATGGAACTCGCGAAGTCGGGCGTGAAGCGGATGGCGATCGTCGCCCCGGGCTTCACGGCGGACTGCCTGGAAACCCTCGAGGAGCTCGACGGTGAGAACCGGCACTATTTCGAGGAGAACGGCGGCGAGCGCTTCGCCTACATCCCCTGCCTGAACGACAGCGACCTCGGCATGCGGGTGATCGAGCACGTTGTGCGCCGCGAGCTTCAGGGCTGGATCTGAGATCCCGGCCGGGATGCCGCTTGCGGCGCGGCCCGGCCCGCCTATTATTTTCCTAAGCCGAACGGGCCCATCGGTTCGGCGCGGGAGGATCACATGGCGTTCTTCATCGGCATCGCGTGTCCGTGGCTGCTGATCGCGGTGCTCGACAGGATCGCCGAGGGGCGCCGCGGCGCCGAACTCTCGGCCCTCGGCATCACGCCCCAGCCGGCCCCGGCGCGATCCAGCTACCTCGTCCCGGATCGGCCGTACTGACGACACGGCGCGGCCCCGCAGGGCCGCGCCGGTCAGCCCCGGACCGTCACTTCTTCGGCTCGGGCGCGGCCTGAGCCGCCGGCGGCGCGTCGGCGCGGTCGATCTTGGCCTCCGAGCGGAGCTTCAGGATCATGTCCTGCTGCGCCTTGCGGATCAGGTGCTGGTCGATCTGCTCCTTGAGCTCGTCGAAGGTCGGCTGCGGCTTGGTCCGCTTCTCCTCGACCTTGATCACGTGCCAGCCGAACTGGGTCTTGATCGGGTCGGAGACCTGGCCGGGCTTCATCGCGAAGGCGGCGTTGGCGAAGTCGGGCACCATCCGCTCCTTGGTGAACCAGCCGAGATCGCCGCCCTCGGCCTTCGAGCCCGGGTCCTTGGACGCCTCGGCGGCGACCTTGGCGAAGTCCTCGCCGCCCTTGATGCGCGCGGCGATCTTCTTCGCCTCGGCCTCGTTGTCGACCAGGATGTGGCGGGCGTGCACCTCCTCCTCGGGCTTCATCAGCTTGACGGTCTGGTCGTAGATCGCGTGCTCCGCCTCGGGCGTGACCGCGCGCTTGGCCTCCTGCTCCAGGTAGTCGTCGAGCAGGAGCTTGTCGCGGAAGTAGGCGAGCTTGCGCTTGAATTCCGGCGAGTCGCCGATCTTGGCGGCCTCGGCGGCCTGCGCGCCGACGCGGAGGTCGACCATGTAGTCGACGAGCAGGCTCTTCTTCTGGGCCTCGTCGACGCCGGGCAGCGACAGGGCCGGGTCATCGGCCGCGATGGCGAGGTCGCCCTGCGTGATCGGCTTGCCGTTCACGCTCGCCACGACCGCGTCGGCGCTCGGCGCCGCGGCCGGCGCGGCGGGCGAGGCGGCGGCCGGCGTGTTGGCGGCCGGCGTCGGGGCCTTCTGGGGTGCCTGGGCCAGCGCCAGTCCCGGCATCGCGATCATGACGGCGAGCGCGCTGACGCGCCGGAGAAGGGCGGTGTTCGGCATACGGGCGAAGTCCTCGGCTCACGTCTCGGCGTCGCGCCGGATCGGCCGGGCGTCGCGCCGCGGCACAGGTGGCCCGCGTCGGGCGAGAAGGCAAGCGCGGCCATTTCACCGGTGCCGGAACCGTGACCGTACCGGCATGCGTTGAGGGCTGCCCCTTCCAGGTGCGCCGGGCGATGTTTACCTCTATAAGCCCGGCCAACTCCGTCCAGGCCGGCCCGCCACGCTCACCCGTGGGCGGGCTCGCGCGTCCGCAGGTCTATGATGCTCGGCTCCATCGCCAAGAAGATTTTCGGCTCCTCGAACGACCGCCGCGTCAAGGGCTACCGCCCGCGCGTCGCGCAGATCAACGCGCTGGAACCGGAGATCCAGGCCCTCTCGGACGAGGCCCTGCGCGCCCGCACCGACATGCTGAAGGCCGAACTCGCCAACGGCAAGAGTCTCGACGACATCCTCGTGCCGGCCTTCGCCACGGTGCGCGAGGCGGCCAAGCGCGTCTTCGGCCAGCGCCACTTCGACGTGCAGCTCATCGGCGGCATGGTGCTCCACGAGGGCGGCATCGCCGAGATGAAGACCGGCGAGGGCAAGACCCTGGTGGCGACGCTGCCGGTCTACCTCAATGCCCTGGAGGGCAAGGGCGTCCACGTCGTCACCGTGAACGACTACCTCGCCTCGCGCGACGCCGAGTGGATGGGTCAGGTCTACCGGTTCCTGGGCCTCTCCGTCGGCACGATCGTGCACGGGCTCGACGATGCGCAGCGCAAGGAGGCCTACGCCTGCGACATCACCTACGGCACCAACAACGAGTACGGCTTCGACTACCTGCGCGACAACATGAAGTACGAGCTGTCCCAGCTGGCACAGCGCGGGCACAACTTCGCGATCGTCGACGAGGTCGATTCGATCCTGATCGACGAGGCGCGCACGCCGCTGATCATCTCAGGGCCGGTGGATGACCGGTCGGAACTCTACGTGGCGGTCGACGCGCTGATGCCGCGCCTGCGCAAGGAGTTCTACGACCTCGACGAGAAGCAGCGCACGGTCTCGCTGACCGAGGAGGGCAACGAGTTCATCGAGGAGGCGATGCGCGAGGCGGGCCTCCTGAAAGAGGGCGACCTCTACGACGCCCACAACGTCACGCTGGTCCACCACGTGAACCAGGCCCTGCGCGCCCACACGCTGTTCACCCGCGACAAGGACTACATCGTCAAGAACGACGAAGTGGTGATCATCGACGAGTTCACCGGCCGCATGATGCAGGGCCGGCGCTACTCGGAAGGCCTGCACCAGGCGCTGGAGGCCAAGGAGCGGGTCACGATCCAGCCCGAGAACCAGACGCTCGCCTCGATCACCTTCCAGAACTACTTCCGCCTCTACAAGAAGCTCGCCGGCATGACCGGAACCGCCTCGACCGAGGCCGACGAGTTCGCCGAGATCTACAAGCTCGACGTGGTCGACATCCCGACCAACAAGGAGGTCGAGCGCGTCGACGAGGACGACGAGGTCTACCGGACCGTCGGCGAGAAGTACGAGGGCATCATCGCCGAGATCGACAAGGCGCATGCGCGCCACCAGCCGATCCTGGTCGGCACCGGCTCGATCGAGAAGTCGGAGCACCTCGCCGAGATGCTCAAGAAGGCCGGCTACAGCCTGCTCGACTACTCCGACCCGAACGCGCTGACCGACGTCTACGCCGCCGCCCGCGAGGGCCGGGTGACCAAGCGCTTCGCCGTGCTCAACGCCCGCTTCCACGAGCAGGAGGCCTACATCGTGGCCGAGGCGGGCGTGCCGGGCGCGATCACCATCGCCACCAACATGGCCGGCCGCGGCACCGACATCAAACTCGGCGGCAACCTCGAGATGCGGATCGAGAAGGAGCTGGGCCACCTCGCCGACGGTCCGGAGCGCGACGCCGCCATCGCGGCGATCAAGGCGGAGATCGCCGAGAACCGCACCAAGGTGCTGGCCTCGGGCGAGCCGGCCGATCCGGAGGCGGGCCGCAAGAAGGCGCTGCCCGGCGGCCTCTACATCATCGGCACCGAGCGTCACGAATCGCGGCGCATCGACAACCAGCTCCGCGGCCGCTCCGGACGCCAGGGCGATCCCGGCCGCTCGAAGTTCTACCTGTCGCTTCAGGACGACCTGATGCGCATCTTCGGCTCCGACCGCATGGACGGGATGCTGCAGAAGCTCGGCCTGGAGCAGGGCGAGGCGATCATCCACCCCTGGATCAACAAGGCCATCGAGAAGGCGCAGCAGAAGGTCGAGGCGCGCAACTTCGACATGCGCAAGAACGTGCTCAAGTACGACAACGTCATGAACGACCAGCGCAAGGTCGTGTTCGAGCAGCGCCGCGACTTCATGGGCCAGGACAGCGTCCGCGAGACCGTGGACGAGATGCGCGAGGGCGTGATCGACGACCTCGTCGCCCGCCACATCCCGGAGAACGCCTACGCCGAGCAGTGGGACGTAGCCGGCCTGCGCGAGCAGGTGAAGGAGATCCTCAACCTCGACGTGCCGGTCGAGGACTGGGCCAAGGAGGAGGGCATCGCCGACGAGGAGATGCGCGAGCGCCTGCTCAAGGCGGCCGAGACCGCCTACGCCGAGCGGACTGAGAAGAACGGCGCCGAGGTCACGGCCTATATCGAGAAGCAGGTCCTCCTGCAGACGCTCGACCATCTCTGGCGCGAGCACCTCGTGACGCTGGACCACCTCCGGCAGGTGATCGGCTGGCGCGGCTTCGCCCAGCGGGACCCGCTGAACGAGTACAAGTCCGAGGCCTTCGACCTGTTCAACGGTCTCGTGACCGCCCTGCGCGAGCAGGTGACCGCGCAGCTCTCGCGGGTCGAGATCATGATGCAGGAGCCGCAGGAGGAGTACCCGCCCGGCGGTCCGGCGCTGCCGCCGATGTTCGCCCAGCATCTCGACCCGGTCACCGGCGAGAACGAGATGGACTACGCCGGTCTCGGCTCTGGCAGCGACGGCGGCGGGGGACCGGCCTACGGCTTCGCGGCGCAGGGCCTCGCGGCGGACGGCGCCGTGCTGGAGCGCGACCCGACCGACGCCGCCACCTGGGGCCGCGTCGGCCGCAACGAGCCGTGCCCGTGCGGCTCGGGCAAGAAGTACAAGCACTGCCACGGCAGCCTCCAGGCCTGAGGCGGGGATGCCCGCGCGGGCGCTGTTCATCGCCGGGGCCGGGACCGAGATCGGCAAGACCTACGTCACCGCCGCCCTGACCCGCCGCCTGCGGGCGCAGGGCCGGGCGGTCCGGACGGTGAAGCCGCTCGCCAGCGGTGTCCCGCCGCTCAGCGATCCCGGCTTCGTCGAGAGCGACACCGCCCGGCTGCTGGACGCGCAGGGGCTCGCCCTGGACGAGGAGGCCGTGGAGGCCTGCTCGCCCTGGCGGTTCTCGGCACCGCTCTCGCCGGATCAGGCCGCCGTGCTGGAGGGGCGCTCCCTGGACCTCGCCGACCTCGTCGGCTGGTGCCGGGCTGAGATCGCCCGCACCCAGGACACGCTGCTGATCGAGGGTGTCGGCGGGCTCATGAGCCCGGTCACCGAGGCCGCAACCGGCCTGGACTGGCTCCGCGCGCTCGGCGTCCCGGCGCTCCTCGTCTCGGGGAGCTATCTCGGGGCGATCAGCCACGCGCTCACGGCCTGCGAGACCCTGCGGCTCCACGATGTGCCGCTGCGCGCGGTGGTGGTCAGCGAGAGCCTGGGCGCGCCGGCGCCCGCCGCGACCGTGGCCGCGGCCATCGCCCGTCATGCCGGCGCGCCCGTATTCTGTCTGCGCCGTGGCGACGCCTGCCCGGAGGAGCTGACCGGCTCGATCTGAGCGCCGCGAGAGCGTCGCTGGACGGCGCGGCCGTGGCCCCTAGCTTTACCGCCACGGCGTCGCGCCCGGCGCCCGGACGGTCGAGGCCGGGTGGCGCCGTGGGGGAATCCTGCGGTGAGCCAGACCCTTGCCTCGGCGGCGAGTCCCCGATCCGAGACCGGCGCGGTCGACGCGGAAGCGGCGCGCGACAGGCTCCGGCCCGCCCTCGTGTTCGGCGCGCTGGGTGTCGTGTACGGCGATATCGGCACGAGCCCGCTCTACGCGTTCAAGGAGGCCGTGAAGGCGGCGACCGCCGGCGGCGCCTCGGTGCCGGCGGCGGCCACCGGCGCGGTGTCGCTGATCCTGTGGTCGCTGATCCTGATCGTGTCGCTGAAATACGCGGTGCTGATCCTGCGCGCCGACAACCGCGGCGAGGGCGGCATCGTCGCCATGCTGGCGCTGCTCGGCGCGCGGCACGCCCGGCCGGGAACGTGGAAGGCGCTGCTGCTGGTGGTCGGGCTGGTCGGCGCGGCGCTGCTCTACGGTGACGGCGCGATCACGCCGGCGATCTCGGTGCTCTCGGCGATCGAGGGCCTGAAGGTCGACGCGCCGTCACTCGGGCCGTACGTCGTGCCGATCACGCTGGTGATCCTGGTCGGTCTGTTCCTGGTCCAGCACAAGGGCGTCGCCGCCATCGGCCGGGTGTTCGGACCGGTCATGCTCGTCTGGTTCGTTGTCCTCGGGCTCCTCGGGATCGCCGGGATCGTCGCCAAGCCCGAGATTCTGGCGGCGGCCAACCCGTTCCGGGCCGTCGATTTCATGCTCCATGCCGGCTGGCACGTCAGCTTCGCGATGCTCGGCGCGGCCTTCCTGGCGGTGACCGGCGGCGAGGCGATGTACGCCGATCTCGGCCATTTCGGCGCCCTGCCGATCCGCATCGCGTGGTTCGCGCTGGTCCTGCCGGCGCTGGTGCTCAACTATTTCGGCCAGGGCGCCCTGCTGATCGCCGCGCCCGACGCCCTGGAGAACCCGTTCTTCCGCCTCAGCCCCGACTGGGGCCATCTGCCCCTGGTGGCGCTCGCCACGATGGCGACCATCATCGCCTCGCAGGCGATCATCTCGGGCGTGTTCTCCCTGACCCAGCAATCGGTCCAGCTCGGCTTCATGCCGATGATGCGGGTGGTGCACACCGATGAGGACGAGCGCGGCCAGATCTACGTGCCGGCGGTGAACTGGCTGCTCGCCGTGGCGACCCTGACGGCCGTGGTGGTCTTCGGCTCCTCCGACGCGCTGGCCGGCGCCTACGGCATCGCGGTCTCGATGCTGATGGGCATCACCACGCTGCTCGCCGCGCTGATCGCGCTCCGCTGGGGCTACAACCCGATCCTGGTCCTCGCGGTCAACGGCTTCTTCCTCGCCATCGACCTCGTGTTCTTCGCCGCCAACAGCGTGAAGATCCTCGAGGGCGGCTGGTTTCCCTTGGTGCTCGCCGGGCTCGTCGCCGCGATGATGCTGACCTGGAAGAAGGGAAACGAGCTGGTCGAGGAGGCGAGGGCCGCCCTGCGCCTGCCGGAGGACGTCTTCCTCGGCGGTCTCCAGCACCGTGACCTGCTGCGGCTGCCGGGCACGGCCGCGTTCCTCTCGGCGGCCGAGCACGGCATCCCGCTGCATCTCTCGCGCTTCGTGGAGCGCAACCACGCCCTGATGGAGCGCATCCTGATCATCACGGCGCTCTACGAGGAGACGCCGACCGTCCCGCGGGACCGGCGCGCCCACGTGACGATCCTGGCGCCGGATTTCTACCGGGTCATCCTCCGCTACGGCTTCATGGAGGAGGCCTCGATCCCCGAGGGGCTGGCCTGCGCGGTGGAATCGCGCCACCTGCCGCCGCACGTCCTCGACGACATGACCGTCTTCGTCGGGCACGAGACGATCATCCCGCGACGGGACGAGCGGGGCATGGCCCCCTGGCGGGAGAACCTGTTCGCCTTCATGCAGCGCAACGCCGAGCGCACCGGCGCCTTCTTCGGCGTGCCGACCCGGCAGGTCGTCGAGGTCGGCACCGAGATCGAGATCTAGGCCTCGACCCGAGACATTCCCGCAGCTCGGCAAGTCACCGCGGCGGCGCAGCCTAGAACAGGCGGAGTCGTGCGCAGAGATCGGAGCACCCGCCCGGCCGCGATGTGCCTCGATCTGATCCCGGCAATTGACGCCGCGCCCCTCCTGGACGCTGCGCCGGTCCGGACCTGTTTCCAGCGCCGGCTCGCCGATGCACGGAAACTTGAGGCCGTTTCGCAGCTCCTCAGGGAACCGTAGCCTTCCGCCGTCGTTCCGCCCCGACGCAGGCGTCGCGCCCCCGGGGTGCGCGCCGGAATGGAGAGACAGCATGAACAGGGATCATCTCGAGGGCGGCGTTCGCCATCTGCGCGGCCGGATCAAGACGGCGGCGGGCGCGGTGCGCGGCCGGGCCGTCGACCAGCTCGACGGCGCCTACGATCAGGCCGCCGGCGCTGCCCAGTACGCCTACGGCGAGGCCCGGGATACGGTCCGCGACCTGCGCGACGGCGGCGAGCACCTCGTCGAGGAGGGGCGCGCCCGGTTCCGCGACGCCAGCGAGCGCGGGCACGCCCTGGCAGACGAGGCGCTCGAGCGCGGCCAGCACTACCGCGACCGCGCCGTGCGCCACGGGCGCACCCTCGCGGCGCGCGCGGACGAGAACCGCGGCACGACCCTCGCCCTGGTGGCCGCCGTCGCGTTCGGCCTCGGGTGGCTGGCGCGGCCGACCCGCTGAGCGGCGGACGGGACCTGATCCGGAGCGGGGCGGGCGTTCGCGCGGCCGCCCCGCCGATCAGAACGCATAAAGACATCTTTATGTCTTGATTGCTTCGTAGGCCGCGCGGTGGTAGGGGGTTGCCCCGACCCGCAACGCGAACACGGAGCCATCGACTCATGGCCAAGGATTACATCGTCAAGGATATCGGGCTGGCCGATTACGGCCGGAAGGAGATCTCGATCGCCGAGACGGAGATGCCGGGCCTGATGGCGGTCCGCGAGGAGTACGGCGCCGCGCAGCCCCTGAAAGGCGCGAAGATCGCCGGCTCGCTGCACATGACGATCCAGACCGCCGTGCTGATCGAGACCCTGAAGGCGCTCGGCGCCGACATCCGCTGGGTCTCCTGCAACATCTACTCGACCCAGGATCACGCCGCCGCCGCCATCGCGGCCGCCGGCATCCCGGTCTTCGCCGTGAAGGGCGAGACCCTGGAGGAGTACTGGGACTACACCTCGCGCCTGTTCGACTGGCACGACGGCGGCATGCCGAACATGATCCTCGACGACGGCGGCGACGCGACCATGTTCGTCCATCTCGGCCTGCGCGCCGAGAACGGCGACACCGCGTTCCTCGACAAGCCGGAGAGCGAGGAGGAGGAGGTCTTCTTCGCGCTCCTCAAGCGCAAGCTCGCCGAGAAGCCGAAGGGCTGGTTCGCCGGCCTCGCCGACAGCATCAAGGGTGTCTCCGAGGAGACCACCACGGGCGTCCACCGCCTCTACGTGCTGGCCAAGGAGGGCAAGCTGCTCTTCCCGGCGATTAACGTGAACGACTCGGTCACCAAGTCGAAGTTCGACAACCTGTACGGCTGCAAGGAGTCGCTGGTCGACGGCATCCGCCGCGGCACCGACGTGATGATGGCCGGCAAGGTCGCGATGGTCGCGGGCTTCGGCGACGTGGGCAAGGGCTCGGCCGCGTCCCTGCGCAACGCCGGCTGCCGCGTGCTCGTGTCGGAGATCGACCCGATCTGCGCACTCCAGGCCGCGATGGAGGGCTACGAGGTCGTGACCATGGAGGACGCGGCCCCGCGCGCCGACATCTTCGTCACCGCCACGGGCAACAAGGACATCATCACCATCGACCACATGCGGGCGATGAAGGACCGGGCGATCGTCTGCAACATCGGCCACTTCGACAACGAGATTCAGGTCGCCGGCCTGAAGAACCTCAAGTGGTCGAACATCAAGCCGCAGGTGGACGAGATCACCTTCGCGGACGGCCACCGCATCATCCTCCTGTCGGAGGGTCGCCTGGTGAACCTCGGCAACGCCACCGGTCACCCGTCCTTCGTGATGTCGGCCTCGTTCACCAACCAGACGCTGGCCCAGATTGAGCTCTGGTCCAACCCGGGCAAGTACCAGAAGCAGGTCTACACCCTGCCGAAGACCCTCGACGAGAAGGTCGCCGCCCTGCATCTGGAGAAGATCGGCGTGAAGCTCTCGAAGCTTCGCCCCGATCAGGCCGCCTATATCGGCGTCTCCGAGAGCGGCCCGTTCAAGCCCGAGCACTACCGCTACTGAGCCGGCATCATCGGTGGCGCGGACGGCCTCGTTTCCGGGGCCGGCACCGTGCCGCCGCGATCCGGCGGCGCGGCCCGGTGGAGAGATTTGGAGGCCCGGCGCGCTGCGCCGGGCCTTCTCGTTTGTCAAGCGCAGACGGCCGAATCGAACTGTGTCTTCTGTGTGTCGTTAACGGCTGATTATGCCGACTTTGCCCAAAGCCACGCTTCGTTCCCCTTCCGGGGCGATTCCGCCGCACCTAGAGTGCGGGCGAATCTTAGATCGATGGGGCTGCGGCGGTTCGGGAGAATCGCCGCGGGAACGGTGCCTTCTGCGCCGCGCGGCGACGCGCGCCGGTCGGACAGCCATCGGGTACGGGGGCGGGGCAAACCATGGGTGTCGGTCGTGCGACACACGTTCGGATCGGCGTGGGCGCGCTCGCGCTGACGACGGCGAGCGCGGCCTTCGCCGAGCTGCCGGAGGCCGCCGCCGCGCATCCCGCGCGGGAGATCCACAGCGTGGCCGCCCTGGCGATCTTCGGCGGCCTCGTCGCCTTCGCGGTGATCCTGTCGCTCCTCCACCTCTACGAGCGCGGCCGGTGGACCCGCCGCGAGCGCGAGCTCGCCGCGACCCTCGACGTCCTGCGCGGCGCCCATGACCGGGCCGAGATGCTCCTCAACGCCGAGCGGCAGATCATCGTCACCTGGGATCATCGCAGCGAGCCGGTGGTCGAGGGCGACATCAGCCTCGCGATCCACGGCGAGCGACCGACCTCCGGCTACGCCCGCCGCGTCCTGGCCTTCGGCACGTGGCTCGTCGCCGCGGACGCGGCCGCTGTCGAGACCGCCGTGGAGACCCTGCGGGCGCGCGGCACCAGCTTCGCGCTGAGCCTGCGGACCCAGACCGGCCGCAACATCGAGGCCCACGGGCAGGCCGTGGCGGGACGGGCGCTCCTGCGCCTGCGCGAGACCAGCCAGGAGCGCTGCGAGATCGCCGACCTGCGCGCGACCCTCGACGAGACCCGCCGGGGACTCTCGGCCCTGTCGGGGCTC
Source organism: Methylobacterium sp. NPDC080182 (assembly GCF_050281105.1). Lineage (NCBI taxonomy): Bacteria > Pseudomonadati > Pseudomonadota > Alphaproteobacteria > Hyphomicrobiales > Methylobacteriaceae > Methylobacterium > Methylobacterium sp. NPDC080182. The sequence goes on along the minus strand of NZ_JBNNWO010000011.1, from coordinate 57,683 downwards.
CTCGACGCGATCCCCCAGCCGGTCTGGCGGCGCAACCGCGACGGTGGCCTGAGCTGGATCAACGCCGCCTACGTGGCGGCGGTCGAGGCGGAGAGCCGCGAGGCCGCCCTCGACGCCGGCCTGGAGCTGTTCGACCGGCCGGCCCGCGAGACGATCGCCCGCGAGGAGGCGGCCCGGTTCGCCGGCCTGACCCGGAGCGTCCCGCGCCTCTCGGCCATCGTGGCCGGGAACCGGCGGATGCTCGACGTATTCGAGACCGGGCTGGAGACCGGCCGCGTCGGCATCGCCATCGACGTGTCGGAACTCGAGAGCGTGCGCGCCGACCTGCAGCGGCAGATGAACGCCAACGTGCGGACCCTGGACCAGCTGCCGACCGCGGTCGCAATGTTCGACGTCTCGCAGCGGCTGATCTTCCACAACGCCGCCTACCGGCAGCTCTGGGACCTCGATCAGGCCTTCCTCGACGGCCGGCCCTCCGACGGCGAGATCCTCGACCACCTGCGGGCGGAGCGGAAGCTCGAGGAGCACGCGGATTTCCGCGGCTGGAAGCAGGGCGTGCTGTCCGCCTACCGGGCCGCGGAGGCGAACCAGACTTGGTGGTACCTGCCCGACGGCCGGACCCTGCGCGTGGTCGCGGACCCGAACCCGCAGGGCGGCCTGACCTACCTGTTCGACGACGTCTCCGACCGCCTGAACGCCGAGTCCCGCTACAACGCCCTGCGCCGCCTGCAGGCCGAGACCCTGGACACGCTGGCCGAGCCGGTGGCCGTGTTCGGCGCGGACGGGCGCCTGTCCCTCGCCAACCGCGCCTTCTTCACCGTGTGGCGGCTCGACCCGGAGATGATCGAGGAGCGCCCGCACGTGGACGCGGTGATCGCCGCCTGCCGGGCGCTCGCCCCCGTCGAGGAGCCGTGGCTCGACATCCGCGACGCGGTGGTCGGCCTCGAATCGCGCACGGCCCGGACCTGCCGCCTCGAGGTGGTCGACGGCACCGTGCTCGATTGCGCCGCGCAGCCGCTCCCGGAGGGCGCGACGCTCCTGACCCTGATCGACGTCACGGCGAGTGTGAACGTCGAGCGGGCGCTCACCGAGAAGAACGATGCCCTGGAGAAAGCCGCGCAGCTGCGCGACACCTTCGTGCACCACGTCTCCTACGAGCTGCGCTCCCCGCTCACCAACATCATCGGCTTCACCCAGCTTCTCGGCGACGAGACCGTCGGCGCGCTCAACGAGCGCCAGCGCGAGTATTCCGACCACATCATGCGCTCCTCGGCGGCGCTGCTCGTCATCATCAACGACATCCTCGACCTCGCCTCGATCGACGCCGGCTCGCTGGAGCTGCAGCGGGAGGAGGTCGACGTCCAGGCCACCGTCGAGGCCGCCGTCCGCGGCATCGAGGACCGGCTCGCCGAATCGCACATCACCCTCGCCCTCGACGTGCCGGAGGATATCGGCAGCGTCCACGCCGACGGGAAGCGGGTGCGCCAGATCCTGTTCAACCTGCTCTCGAACGCCGTCGGCTTCTCGGATGCCGGCCAGCGCGTGGAGGTCCACGCCCGCCGGACCGCGCAGGAGCTTCTCCTCAGCGTGCGTGACCACGGCCGGGGCATGCCCCCCGAGATCGCCGATTCGGTGTTCAACCGCTTCGAGAGCCACACCCTCGGAACCCGCCACCGGGGCGTCGGCCTCGGCCTGTCGATCGTGCGCTCCTTCGTCGAGCTGCACGGGGGACGGGTGCAGCTGGAGACCGCGCCGGGCAGCGGCACCCGCGTCACCTGCACGTTCCCCACCGACCTCGCGGGCGAGGGCCGGCGCGCGCCGCCGCTCGAACCCGAGCCGCCCGTCCTGTCGCCGCCTCCGCCTCCGCCGCCGCCGCCGCCGCCGCCGCGCAAGCCGACCCTGACGCTGCAGTCGAGCAGGCCGGAGCCGCCGACATCCGACCGGCGAACGTCACCGTAGCGCTTGATTCCGCGGCCGGTCCCGCGCAGCAGGAGGCATGTCCGCGCATGATCGTTCCGGCTGGGCCGTCTTCGGCATCGGCGACTTCCGCCTGTTCGGCTCGGCCCGGTTCCTCACGGGCCTCGCCTACCAGATGCAGGCGGTGGCGATCGGCTGGTACGTCTACGACCTGACCCATTCCGCCCTGGCGCTGGGCCTGGTGGGCCTCGCGGGCTTCCTGCCGGCGGTGCTGTGCGCGCTGATCACCGGCCACGTCGCCGACGCCTACGACCGGCGCCTCGTCGGCGCCGCCGCCTTCGCGCTCCAGAGCGCGGCGAGCCTCGGCCTCCTCGCCTGCGCCCTCGCGGGCGTGCACTCCGTCTGGCCGATCTACGCCCTGGTCATCGTCGTCGGCACGGCCCGGGCCTTCGCCAACCCGGCCCTGCAGGCGCTGCTCCCGACCCTGGTGCCCGGGCCGCTTTTCGGCTCGGCGATCGCGTGGAACGCCTCCCTCTGGCAGAGCGCCTCGGTGATGGGGCCGGCGCTCGGCGGCTTCCTCTACGCCCTCGGACCCGCCGTCGTGTTCGGTGGGGCAGGGGGCAGCTTCGCCCTGGCCAGCGCCTTGACCCTGCTGATCCGCTACCGGCCGGCGGCGGTGAGCGAGCGGCCGCCGATCACCTGGGCGGCGCTCTCGGCCGGGATCGACTACATCCGCTCCCAGCCGGTGGTGCTCGGGGCGATCAGCCTCGACCTGTTCACGGTGCTGCTCGGCGGCGCCACGGCGCTGCTGCCGATCTACGCCGCGGAGGTCTTGCACGTCGGCCCGCTCGGCCTCGGCGCGCTCCGGAGCATGCCGGCCTTCGGGGCTGTCGCCATGGCGGTGCTGCTGGCGAACTACCCCCTGCGGCGCCACGCGGGCGTGCGCATGCTCCGCGCCGCCGCGGTGTTCGGGGCCGCCACGGTCGCGTTCGGGCTGTCGACGTCGCTGCCGCTGTCGATGGCCTGCCTGTTCGTCACGGGCGCCGCCGACATGATCTCGGTCTACGTGCGCCAGACCTTCGTGCAGGGCGAGACACCGGACGCGATGCGCGGCCGCGTCTCGGCGGTGAACACGGTGTTCATCGGCGCCTCGAACGAGCTCGGCGAGTTCGAATCGGGGCTGCTCGCCGCCGCGATCGGCGCGGTCCCGGCGGTGGTGGTCGGCGGCGCCGCGACGGTCGGGGTCGCGCTGCTCTGGGGCAGGCTCTTCCCGGCGCTGAGGGCCCGCGACCGGCTGATGGTGCAGGGATAGCGCGCCTTCGCGCGGCTCGGGACGCGACGCGTCCCGGATGACGGCCGTGGCGATCGTGGCGCCGCGAGCCGGCGCCGCACGAAACGCGGGTCCCCTCTCCCGTATGGGGGAGGGGTAAGGCGCAGCTCTCTCGACCGGAGCTGCCGTCCTGCCGAACCGTTGCACCAGAATCGGGAACGGCCCCGGAGCCCGCCCCGTGAGCCGGGCTCCGCGACGCGCTCAGCGGCCCGACAGCAGCGGCGACCAGGTCGGGTCGGACGCGTAGGCGGGCGTCGGGACCGGCTGCTCCACCTTGCCGGTGATGTCGACCATGAACAGCTTGCCGCCGCCCTGGCCGCCCGGATCGCGGAAGAACAGCACGTACTGGCCGTTCGGCGCGAAGGTCGGGCCCTCGTTGTGGAAGCCCTCGGTGAGCACGCGCTCGCCGGAGCCGTCGGGCTTCGAGACGCAGATGGCGAAGCCGCCGTTGCGCTGGCGGGTGTAGGCGATCAGGTCGCCTCGGGGCGAGAAGGCCGGCTGCGAGGCCGAGCCAGGGCCGAAGGTGATCCGGTGCGGGTTCGAGCCGTCCGCCCCCATCACGTAGACCTGCTGGGAGCCGCCGCGGTCGGACTCGAAGGCGATCTGCGACCCGTCCGGCGAGTAGGTCGGCGAGGTGTCGATCGCCATGCCGTTGGTGATCGAGCGCTGGGCCTTCGAGGCGAGGTCCATCGTGACGATGTCGGCGTTGCCGCCCTGCTGGACGCTCATCACGATCTTGCGGCCGTCCGGCGAGAAGCGCGGGCTCGCGCTCATCGAATCGACGTTGCCGAGCGCCTGGCGGGAGCCGGTCTCCAGGTTGATCATCTGCACCCGCGGCTGGTGGCCGGTGGCCTGGGCCATGAAGGCGATGTCCTGCGTGGCCGGCGAGTAGCGCGGGGCCACGATCGACATCTCGCCGGTGGTGATCGCCCGGACATTGGCGCCGTCCTGGTCCATGACCATCAAGCGCTTGCGCCGGTTCTCCTTGGGACCGGTCTCGTCCACGAAGGCGATGCGGCTGTCGAACCAGGGTCCGAGGCCGGTGATCTTGGTGTAGACCCCGTCGGCGATCAGGTGGCCGGTGCGCCGGACGTTGGCGGCGTCGGTGCCGTATTGCTGGCCGGTCATCTGCTGGCCGTTGGTCACGTCCCAGAGCCGGAACTCGACCTTGACCCGGCCGCCCTCGCGGACGACCCGGCCGGTGACGAGGCCCTGCACGCCGGTGGCGCGCCACTTCTCGAAGTTCGGCGCGGCGTCGAAGTTCGGCTGCTCGGGGAAGCGGGCGTGGTCGAGCGGCGTGAAGTAGCCGGAGCGGCGCAGGTCGTTGGTGACCACGCCGGAGACGAGGCCCGCGAGGCTCGGGTCGCCGCCGAAATCCGCGATGGCGATGGGCATCGGCTGGAAGTTGCCGCCGCCGATGCGCAGCTGCAGCTGCGCCTGGGCCGGCCCCGCCAGAAGGCCCGTGAGCATCACGAGGAGCGCGAGCAGGCGCGCGGCATAGGACGTCGGGAGGCGCCCGACGGAGGGGAGGTGCAGCATGGTGGGTCGGATCCGAGTGACGATCAGACGGGAACGCGGGGACGGCGGGACACTGGCTGGAAGACCTCAGGTCGCCGTGAACTCGAACTCCGCGTTGATGGCCTTCCAGTCGTTGTAGTACGGCGCGTAGGTGGCCGGAATGTTGTACGGCGCGCAGCGGCGGACCGCCCGGAGTGCGGCCTGCGCGATCGACTGGTCGACCGCGCTCGCCCCGCCGCGCATGATCCGCGGCTCCGTGCTGAGCGAGCCGTTCGGGTTCAGGCGGATGTCGAGAACCGGCAGGACCACGCCCTGGGCCGCGCCGGGGGGCGCCGAGTAGCACCGCTCGATCTGCTGCTGGAGCAGGCCGACCAGGGCGTCGCGCAGCGACGGCGAGAGGCGCTGCGCGTTGCCGGTCGCGGCGCCGAGCGCCGCCACCTTCTGCACCGCGTGGCCTGTGGCGCCGGTCGACTGCGACGGCGCCTTCGAGGCGAGCATCGAGCGGATGTCGCCGGCGTTGAACTTGTCGGCGAGTTCGGCCTGCTTGCGCGCCTTGGCCTCGGCATCGGCCTTGGCCTTCGCGTCCGCCATGGCCTTCGCCTTCGCCTTGGCGGCGGCCTCGGCTTTGGCGGCCGCCTCGGCCTTCGCGGCCTCAGCTTTCGCCTTGGCGGCGGCCTCCGCCTTCTCGCGCTCGGCTTCGGCCTTGGCCTCCGCGATCTCCTTCTGACGCTCGGCTTCGGCCTCGGCCTTGGCCTTCGCGTCGGCGGCCTTCTTGGCCGCTTCCTTGGCCGCCTCCTTGGCGGCTTCGGCCTTCTTCGCGGCGGCCTTCTGGGCGGCCGCCGCGGCCTCGGCTTCCTGCTTCTCGATCAGCTTCTCGAGCTGCTCGCGCTTCTCGGCCTCGGCCTTCGCGACCGCCTCGGCCTTGGCCTTCGCCTCGGCCTTGGCGGCGGCAGCCTTCTCCGCGGCGGCCTTCTCGGCCGCTTTCTCGGCCGCCTTGGCGCCGGCCTTCTCGGCGTCGCGCTTCTCCTGCGCCGCCTTCTCCGCCGCCTTGGCGGCCTGGGCCGCCTCCTGCGGATCGGGCTCGGCGCGCAGCGGCATCTCGTCCGCGTTGGCGAGCTTCATCTCGGCCGTGCGGGTCGGCGCGGTCGGCGCGTCCTGCTTGGAATTCTCGGGCTCGCGGTCCTCGAACTTCTCGGCCTTGCGGTCGGCCCGCGAGGTGGCGTTCGGCATCGGCTTGTCGGCCTGACGCTCGCCCTTTGTGATCTCGGAGAACTGGTTCTCGGTGATCACCTCGACAGGCACGCCCTCCTGGGCCTCCGGCAGGGCCGGGGCCGCGACGCTGACCAGCGCCAGCGCGAGGAGCGCGACGTGGGTGCCGGCGGAGATCCAGACACCCGGTTCCTTGCGGTCGAAGCGGAACTCCACGGGACGGCCCTACTGATGCTCAGGCTCGGTGACGAGGGCGACCTTCTTGAAGCCGCCGCCGGTCACGATCGCCATCACCTGCGCCACGCGGCCGTAATCGACCCGCTTGTCGCCGCGCACGAAGACGCGCTCCTCGGTCCCGGTCTTGGCGGTCTCCATCAGCTTCGGCACGATCGAGTCGTCGGTGAGCTCGTCCTCGCCGAGGAAGACCTGGCCGGTCTGGCGGATCGACAGGGTGATCGGCTTCACGTCGGAATTGAGCGGCGAGGCCTTGGATTGCGGCAGGTCGAGGGGGACGCCGACGGTCATCATCGGCGCCGCGACCATGAAGATGATCAGGAGCACGAGCACGACGTCGATGAACGGCGTCATGTTGATCTCATTGATGGGTCCGCCGCGGCGGCCCCGGCGCCGGCGGCGCTTGCCGCCCTGCGATGCGCCCGCTGCCATGCCCATGGATCGGTCTCCTCTGGATCACCCGGTTCAGGCGGCGAGCGGCAGCCGCTCGTCGATCTGGCGGGAGAGGATGGCGGAGAACTCGTCGGCGAAGCTCTCCAGCCGCGACTGCGCCTTGGAGACCTCGGCCTGGAGCTTGTTGTAGGCGAGCACCGCCGGGATCGCGGCGAACAGACCGATCGCGGTGGCGAACAGCGCCTCGGCGATGCCGGGGGCGACGACGGCGAGCGAGGTGTTCTTCGAGGCCGCGATCGACGTGAAGGCGGTCATGATGCCCCAGACGGTGCCGAACAGGCCGATATACGGGCCGGCCGAGCCGATAGAGGCGAGGAACAGCAGGCGCGACTCGAGCCGCTCGACCTCGCGGTGGATGGTGACGTCCAGCTGCTTCTCGATGCGCTGCGACAGCGACTGGATCTGCCGACCGGAGCCCTCGAAGCTGCGCTTCCACTCGCGCATGGCGGCGACGAAGACGGCGGCGAGGCCCGTGGCCGGCCGGTCGTTGAACGAGCGGAACAGCTCCTCCAGGGAGCGGCCGGACCAGAAGGCGTCCTCGAACGCGTCCATCTCGGCCTTGGTCCGGCGGAACAGCAGCGTCTTGTCGACGATGATCGACCAGCACCAGATCGAGGCGCTGAGCAGCCCGATCATCACGATCTTCACGACGAAGTGGGCCTGCAGGAACAGGCCGAGCAGCGTCATGTCGGCGACAGGCGCGGCCTGCATCGCGTCGGCTGGGTTCATCCGTCGAGGTCTCCTGCTCCGGATCGCGATGCGCCGGGCGAGGCCCGCGTCCGCCGGATCCGTGAGCGATATCAACGCTGTCGCCCGCGAATCTGTCGAAAGTAAGGGCCGTCGACGGCCCCCGCGCCCCGCCGTGGCATCGCCTCCGTTAAGGGCGCGGCAGGGTTAAGGATCGGTTTCGATCCGGGCGATCCTGAGGCATGTGCCGCCGTCCGACGGGCCGTCCGGGCTGGACCTGTCGAAAGCGCCTCCCGTATGGTCGCGGCCCACGGCGCCGAGTCGACAGCCCTGAGAAACGCAGGACGTGCATGACCCTCCCCGTTCCCAGCCTGCCCGATCTGCTGCCCACCGGCCCGGCCCGGTTCCTGGGCTGGTCCATGATCGCCGACCCGATGCTGGCCGGCTTCCTGGCGCGCGCCGGATTCGACGCCGTCCTGCTGGATCAGCAGCACGGCACCTACGACTACAAGACGTCGTGTGCGGCGATCACCGAGGTCGCCCTCGCCGGCAAATCGACCCTGGTGCGCGTGCCGGTGGGCGACTTCGCCATGGTCTCGCGGATGCTCGACGCGGGCGCCGCCGGCGTCGTGGCGCCGATGATCAACACCGTCGCGGATGCCGAGGCTCTGGCCGCCGCCGCGAAATTCCCGCCGGTCGGCCAGCGGAGCTGGGGACCGGACCGGGCCATGTGGCTCTCGGGGCTCCGGAGCGGCGCGGACTACCTCGCGGGCGCCAACGACCGGGCGCTCACGGTCGCCATGTGCGAGACCGAGGCGGGGATCGCCGACCTGGAGGCGATCCTCGCCGTGCCGGGGATCGACGGCGTCCTGGTCGGCCCCGCCGACCTGTCGATCGCCCTGTCGAAGGGGGCGGCCATCGACCCGCTGGGATCGGCGGTGACGGCGGCCCTCGGCGAGATCGCGCGCAAGACCCGGGCGGCGGGCAAGATCCCCTGCGCCTTCGCGCCGTCGCCGGCCCGGGCCCGGGAGATGGTCGGGATGGGCTACCAGCTGGTCTCGGTCGAGTACGACGCGCTGACCATCGTCAACGCCTTCGCGCGGGTGCTCTGCGAGGCCGACCCGGCGCGGGCCGGCTGAGGTCTAGGCGGCCTCGCCGGGCGCGAGCCGCCGCCGCAGCGCGTCCGGGAGGCGGACGGCGCGGCCGTCCCGCACGCAGGCGACTGTGACCTCCGCGGAGACCAGCACTTCGTCGCCCCGTCGGACGTCCTGGGCGAGCTGCATCGAGGCGCCGCGCAGGGCGCGCGTGCGGGTCACGACGGTGAGCAGGTCGTCCATCCGGGCCGGCCGGAGGAAATCGAGGCTCATGCGCCGCACCACGAAGACGAGGCCGCGTGCGTCGCGGTGCAGGTCCGACTGGTCGCCGGCGAGTTCCCGCAGCAATTCGGTGCGGCCGCGCTCGAGGAAGCGCAGGTAGCTGGCGTGGTAGACGAAGCCGGAGAAGTCTGTGTCCTCGTAGTAGACGCGCACGCCCATCCGGTGGGGCGGGGCACCGTCCTCCGCGGATCCATTCTTGGCGGGCTCGATCGCGCTCATGCGCCCCTTTAGCGACGGGCTGTGCGAAGGCGCAACACGAAGAGGGCCGCCCTGGGGCGGCCCTCGCGCAGATCACGCCATTCGCGGCGCTCAGCCGCCGATGCGGGCCGCGAGGCTCGCCGAGTGGGCGTGCTCGTCGGCGATGTAGGGCAGGGCCTCGGTGGCGAACTTGCGGCCCTGGGCGTTGTCGCCCTGCTTGGCGTAGGCGTCGTAGAGCGCCAGGGTGCGGGCGTCCGAGCGGGCCTGCTGGTCGATGTAAGTCCGGTCGAAGGCCCGACCGTTCGGGGCCGCCTGGAGCTGCGCCAGACGCGCTTGTCCGCGCTCGCCGAGGGCCACGCGGCGGCCGGGCTCGGCCGGGCTGTTGTCGACGATACCGACCGCGCCGAGGGCGCCGCCGACGATGCCGGTGCCGATGTTGGCGGCCACCGTCACCGGCGCGAGCACGAGGCCGACCGGGTTGCTCAGGTCGGTGCGGATGCCCTGGTTGTCGGAGACCACCGAGCCGTTGCGGGTCAGGGAGGTGTTCGGCGGCAGCAGCGCGTCGGTGGTCGCCTTGCGCTCCACGAGAACGCGGTTGGCGTAGTTGCGGACCCGGGGGTTGCGCGACCGCTGGAGGGCGATCCGGCTCGCCTCGATGCTGGCGGCGTCCGAACGCAGCGCCTCCGCCCGGAAGGCGGGGGTCTCGGTCGCGGCGGCGCCGACGCCGTCCTGATTGGCGAAGGGCAGCACGCGGATCGGCAGGGCGTCCTGCGCGAAGGCGGGCGCCGAGATGGCGGCGACGGACAGGCCGAGCACGGCGAGCGTGAGTTTCTTCATGGCGGAAGTTTATCCCTGACGTTGTTCTTGAGATCGCGAAGATCTGCCGCGATCGGAGGGCAGGACCCTGATCGGGACAGCCTTGCCGGCGCCGAGCGGACCCGGCGCGGTCGCCTCCCCAACTGTCGCGTTTCGGCGCTGTTCCACGCACTCGGGCAGTTTTTACACGTACGTGATCGGCGAGACCCCCGCCTAAGCTTGGCAATATTGTTCCGAGCCGATCGACAAAATGGCTGTTACGGCAGCGACTTGCCGAGATCGCGACGCGGAACTCACCCGGCTGCCGCGCGCAGCATCTCGCGATCCGCGCATGTGCCCGGTGAAATGCTGGTCCGAATTCAATGCATGGAGACGCGTTGACCGGTCCTCAGGGCTCTCCGTCACCGAAGAAGCCGAACTGCCCGGGCGTCTCGCGCTTCGGTTCCGGCATCTGCATGTGCCGGTAGGCGTGTCGGGTGAGGACGCGTCCGCGGGGTGTGCGCTGCACGAAGCCGCGCTGGATCAGGTAGGGTTCGATGATGTCCTCGATCGCGTCCCGCGGCTCCGACAGCGCCGCCCCGATTGTCTCGATGCCCACCGGCCCGCCCCCGAACGAGCGCGCGATCAGGCTCAGGTACTTGCGGTCCATCACGTCGAGACCCGCCCCGTCCACGTCCAAGAGCTGCAGCGCTCGGTCGGCGATCGCCCGCGTCACCGTCTCGGCCTCCGCCACCACCGCGAAGTCCCGCACCCGCCGCAAGAGCCGCCCCGCGATCCGCGGCGTGCCCCGCGCCCGACGGGCGATCTCGTTGGCGCCCTCCGCCGACATCCCTAAGCCCAGCACCCGCGCGCCGCGCGCCACGATCTGCTCCAGCTCGTCGATCTCGTAGAACTCCAGCCGGATCGGGATGCCGAACCGGTCGCGCAGCGGCGTCGTCAGCAGCCCCGCCCGCGTCGTGGCGCCGACCAGCGTGAACTTCGGCAGCTCGATCTTGACCGAGCGCGCCGCCGGGCCCTCGCCGATGATCAGGTCGAGCTGGTAATCCTCCATGGCCGGGTAGAGGATCTCCTCGACCGCCGGGTTGAGCCGGTGGATCTCGTCGATGAACAGGACGTCGCGCTCCTCCAGGTTGGTGAGCTGGGCGGCCAGGTCGCCGGCCTTGGCGATCACCGGCCCGGAGGTCGAGCGGAAGTTCACGCCGAGCTCGCGCGCCACGATCTGAGCGAGCGTGGTCTTGCCCAGGCCCGGCGGCCCGACGAACAGCACGTGGTCGAGCGCCTGCCCGGTCTTCCTCGCCGCCTCGATGAACACCTGCATGTTCGCCCGCGCCGCGCGCTGACCGATGAACTCGGACAGGCTCAGGGGGCGGATCGTCTGATCGACGTCCTCGGTGCGCTTCTCCGGTGTCAGGAGCGCGTTGGTCGGAGGCTTCGACTTGCTCATGAACCCTGCTTCGTGGACCGTGCCGCGGCCCGCGATGGGCGGTCTCGCAGGACGGCTGGGCACCGGCGCGTCCGGTTTTGTTCTTCCTTACCCGTGAAAGCCGGGAAGTCTAAGCGCCGCGGCCGGGCAAGGTGGCCAAGTGTCGTGGCCAAGTGTCGTGGCCAAGTGTCGTGGCCAGGCGTCAGCCCGTGTGGCGCCACCGGCGATGTGAGCGAGCGCACGGGCCGTCGCGATCGACGCAACCGGGATGCAACCGAACCGCCGGCCCGAGCATTCCTGGACCAAACCTCCAAGCATGGCCGCAGGGCGCTTCTCCCCGATGAAACTCCGTACGATCGCTGCCGCCGCAGCCGGCACCGTCATGCTCGCCGTTCCGCTCGCGGCCCAGGCCGCCAACGGCCCGGCCGAGACCAAGGTCGCCGAGGCCAACCCGCAGGTCCATCCCGTCTCGGCGGAGCGGGAGGACGACGTCACCTGCAGCCGGGCCCGCCGCCGTCTGTGGATCGAGGGCGAGGGCTGGGTGGTCCGGCGGATCACCACCTGCCGCTGACCGGTGCGCACCCGGGGGCCGATCGGCTGGGCATGACGGGACCGTTACGCACTCTGCGCGACTGGAGACGCGGAACGGCCGGTGAACCGGTCTGTTGGCCCCGCACCCGGCGCGCACCGCGCCCGCCGACACCCCTCGGAGCCGGACCCATGGCCAACCGGACGATCGTGACCCTGCTCGCTCTGGCGGCGGCGGCGCCCGCGTCGGCGCAGACCTTCCGGAGCGCCGATCCCTATGCTCCGGTCGCCTACGCGCCCGGTTACGCCGCAGATCCGGGCTTTGCCGGCGAGTTCGTGCGGGGCACCTATATCGGCGCCCCGCTGACCCGCGTGCCGCGCCCGACCCAGATCGTGCCCACGCCCTGGAGCTACGGCACCTACGGCGTGCCGACGGTGACCGGCATCCAGGCCGCTCCGGCGGCCGAGCCGACCCTGACGGTGATCAACGCCGCCCCCTACGGCCGCCGCGGCGCGCGCGCCGTCGGGGCCGACCCGGTCGCGGGGGCCCGGGTCATCGCGGTTCAGGTTCCCCGGCGCTGAGCGCCGCGAACCACGCCGCGTAGGGCGTGTTGCGGACGAGGCGCCGGTTGAGGTCGGGCGCGCCGTCCGTCCACCAGACCGGGCCGCGCTCGCCGAGTCCGACCTTCGCCGCATCGACCTCGGCCCTGGCGGCGGCGAGCGCCTCCGCGGCGCCCGGCTCGCCCGCGCGCTCGGCCCGCTTGGCCTCCTTCACGCCCCGGCGCGCCGCCATCAGGCGCTGCACCAGCGCGGCCCGACAGGTTTCCGACAGGTCGGGATTCGCGCGGCGCCACAGACGCGCCCGGACAACGATATAGCGCCGATCTGGAGTGGTAATGGCCACGCTCATACCGGGGTTCAGCTCCGTTGGGGGGCGGTTAAGCCTTCCAGCTTACACCGCGGATATCGGGTGCGGGTCACGCCATGCAGATCGTCATCGTCGACTCGAGCCGCGTCGTGCTGCAGATCATCGCGTCCCTGATCGAGCCGCGCGGCCACGCGGTGCACCCGTTCACGGATTCGGAGCGGGCGCTGGAGTTCCTGGCGGCGACGCCGGCGGTCCGGGTCCTCATCACCAGCCTGGAGGTGCGGCCGCTCTGCGGGCTCGAACTCTGCTGGTCGGCCCGGCTCCTCGCCGAATCCCGCGGGCCGCTGCACGTCATCACCATGTCGTCGGCCCGCAACGTCCGCAGCTTGGCCGAGGCCCTCGACAGCGGCGCCGACGACTTCATCGAGAAGCCGCCGAGCGCCGAGGAGCTGAACGCGCGCCTGCGCGCGGCCGAGCGCCTGACCACCATGCAGGAGGAGCTGATCCGCCTCGCCGAGACGGACCCGCTGACCGGCTCCTACAACCGGCGTGCCTTCTTCAAGCGCGCGCGGGCCGCCGCGGCGCGAGACCCGAGGCCGGGCGCCGTCTCGGCGATCCTCCTCGACATCGATCACTTCAAGCGCATCAACGACGAGCACGGGCACGATGTCGGCGACGTGGCGATCAAGGCCGTGGCCGAGCTGATCGCCGGTGCCGGGATCGCGGGACGCCTCGGCGGCGAGGAATTCGCCGTCATCCTGCCCGGCCGCGGGCTCGCGGAGGCCGTGGCGCAGGCCGAGCGCCTGCGCGCCGACGTCCAGGCCCTGCGGATCCGCGGGGCGCGGGGTCCGATCGCGCTGAGCTGCAGCTTCGGCGTCAGCACGTGGCGCGACGGCGACAGCGTCGAGGCCCTGGTCAAGCGGGCCGATGTCGCGCTCTACGCGGCGAAGGGCGGCGGCCGGAACCGGGTGGTGCCGGATCACAGCGAGGGTATCCGCGCCGTCGCGGGCTGAGCCGGACCGCCCGTCCCGGATCGGCACAGTCCGTCGAGCGGTGTCCCACCGTCGTCCCAGATCGGCGCATTGATTCGCCGAGTATCCGTTTCTGGGGAGCGATTCGGCCAATATAAAGCTTAATATTCGCGAGTTGTTGCTGGAACGGATCTTGGAACTTCGCCTTCGATCCCGGCCGCCTGTATCAAGCCGGGAGAGAGAGGTGCGAGGTCATGAGTACGGCCGTTGGCGTCCTGATCCTGGATGAGCCGGAGGACCTGAGCGCGACGGTTCGCGCCACCCTCGAGCACATGCCCGAATTCCACACCATCGGCGAGGCCGATCTCGAGCGCGCCGACGCCGGCAGTAGCGTCGCCCTGGTCTTCCTCGACGAGATCCGGCTGGCCGACGGGATCGCCCGCATCGTCGCCCTGAAGGAGCGCCAGCCGGCGCTGCGCACGCTGGTCGCCTTCGGCGCGCTGACGGCGGACGACCTCCGCGCCCTGCTGGCGGCGGGCGCCGACGCCTTCGTGGCGCGCTCCAAGTCGCCGCGGGACCTCGGCGCGGCGCTGCTGGCGCTGGCGGAGGGCTCAGACGTGCTGGTCCCGCCGGAGCAGCCGGTGGCGATGCCCCCGGAGGCCGGCGAGAGCCTCGGGCTGACGCCCCGCGAGGCCGAGGTGCTGCGCTTCCTGAGTTCCGGGTTCAGCAACAAGGAGGTCGCGCGGCGGCTGGCGCTCAGCGTGCGAACGGTGGAGACTCACCGGCTCAACCTGCGGCGCAAGACCCAGACCGGCCGGCTCAAGGACCTGGTCTCTCTGGCCCGCCAGCTCGGCCTGGCCCCCGTGGTCGATTCCAGTGATCAGGTTCGGCGCGGCACCGACAACCGGTCCTCGGGCAACGACAGCCAGTCCCGGCACTGAGAGGGGGATCGGGCGGTCTCGGCGAGACCGCCCCCCTAAGCGGCCGCGGCCGCCTTCCGGGCTCCGGACGCGCGCTTGGCCGTCGTCCCGCTCTTGGACCGCTCTGGCGCCTTCGCCCCGCGTTTCCGCGCGCCCGCCGGCTTGACCCGACCTCCGGCCTTGACCGCGTCCTCGGCGGCGGAGAGGCGCGCCTGCAGGAGTCCCAGCACCGCCGCCTCCTCGGGCCGCAGGCTCGACAGGTCCTCGCTCAGCTCCGATTCGACCGCGTCCTTCACCTGCAGGAGCAGGCCGCCCTCCAGGTAGCAGTCGAGGATCTGCGGGTGGATGTAGCACTTGCGGCAGATCGTCGGCGTGTTGCCGAGGCGCCCCGCGACGTTCTCGATGGCCGCGCGGATGTTGCGCTTGGCTCCGGCCTCGCTGTCGAAGCTCTCGAACTCCCGCAGAGCCAGCGCCGCCAGCACCGTGCCGGCCCAGGTCCGAAAATCCTTGGCGGTGAAGTCCTCGCCGGTGATCTCGCGCAGGTACGCGTTCACGTCCGAGGAGGTGACGTCGCGCTGGGTGCCGTCCGGGTCGAGATACTGGAACAGCTCCTGGCCCGGCAGGTCCTGGCAGGCCTTGACGATCCGGGCGACCCGCCGGTCCTTCAGCGACACGTCCCAGGTCTTGCCGCTCTTGCCCTTAAAGCGGAACGACAGAGCCGAACCCTCGATCCGGACATGGGGATCGCGCAGGGTCGTCAGGCCGTAGCTCTTGTTGGTCCGCGCGTAATCGTCGTTGCCGACGCGGATCAGCGTGGTCTCGAGCAGGTGGACCACGGTGGCCAGCACCTTGTCGCGGGGCAGGCCCGGCCGCCTCATGTCGGCGTCGACGCGCCGGCGAATGCCCGGCAGCGCGTCCGCGAAGGCCATGATCCGCGAGAACTTGTTGGCCTCCCGCGCCTGCCGGAAGTCCGGGTGGTAGCGGTACTGCTTGCGCCCCTTCGCGTCGCGGCCGGTCGCCTGGATGTGGCCGTTCCGGCGCGGGCAGATCCAGACGTCCGTGTAGGCCGGCGGGATCGCGAGGCCGCGGATGCGGGCCAGCACGGCCCTGTCGCGCACCGGCTTGCCCTTCGCGTCGAGGTAGCGGAAGCCGGTGCCGCTGCGGCGGCGGGTCAGCCCGGGCCGGCCGTCATCGACGTAGACGAGCCCGGCCTCCTCGGCCGCGGCGCGGAGGTCTCCGCCGCTCTCCGCCGTCTCGACGCACGCCATGAACAGCCCCTCCCATCGACGCCGCCGGGCTGCCTCGCCCGGCGAGAAGGCCTTGGACAACCGGCGGCACGGGATCGCCGTTCCGGGCCTGCACATCCGTCGCAGGACGGGCCCCGCCGCCGTGCTAGAGGGGACGGATGCAGTCCGATGCCGAACCCGGGAACCTGCCCGTTCCGATGCGCCGCCTGGTCTTCGTGGTGACCGAGGACTGGTTCTTCGCCTCGCATTTCCTGCCGATGGCCCGCGCCGCCGTCGGCATGGGTCTCTCGGTCGCGGTGGTGACGCGGGTCCGCCTCCACCGGGCCGCCATCGAGGCGACCGGCGCGCAGGTCGTCAACCTGGAGGCCGAGCGGGCGAGCCTCAACCCGATGGCCGCGGGCTACGCGGCCGGGCAGCTCGCCGCGATCCTGAAGGCGCTGAAGGCCGACATCGTCCACTGCATCGCCCTGCGCGGCATCCTGGTCGGCGGCACGGCCGCCGCCATGGCGGGCATCCCGTCCCGCGTCTTCGCCCTGACCGGCCTCGGCCTCGTCGGCGCCCGGAGCGACCGCCTCGGCCGGGCGGCGCGCCTCGCCCTGCGGGCGCTGATCCGGGGGCCGCTGGCCTCGTCGCGGACGCGCTTCCTGTTCGAGAACCCCGACGACGCCCTGGCCCTGGGCCTGGACCCGCTCGACCGGTCAGTGACCGTGGTGGGCGGCGCCGGCGTCGATCCCGCGATCCTCGTCCCGCAGCCGCTGCCGCCGATGCCGCCGCTGCGGGTGGCCGTCGTCGCCCGGATGCTGTGGTCGAAGGGGATCGACGTCGCCGTCGAGGCCGTCCGCCTCGCCCGGAGCCAGGGCGCGCCGGTGGAGCTGGCGCTGTACGGCGCGCCGGACCCGTCGAACCGGCGGGCGATCGGCGCCGATACCCTGCGCGCCTGGAGCCGCGACGGCATCGTCTGGCACGGGCCGACGACCGACGTCGCGGGGGTCTGGGCCGGCCACCACGTCGCCTGCCTGCCCTCGCGCGGCGGGGAGGGCCTGCCGCGGACGCTGCTGGAGGCCGCCGCCTGCGGCCGGGCGCTGGTCGCGTCCGACGTCCCGGGCTGCCGCAGCCTCGTGCGCGACGGCGTCGAGGGCCTGCTCGTTCCCCCGGACGACGCGCCGGCTCTGTCCGCCGCCCTGGCGCGCCTGAGCGGCGATGCCGGTCTCGTCGCCGGCTTGGGCGCGGCCGCGCGGGCGCGGATCGAGACCGGGGGCTTCACCGAGACGGCGGTGACCGACCAAGTCCGCGCCGTGTGGCGCGACCTGCTGGAGGCCTGACCGTGCGCGCACCGGACGATCCCGCCGGCTTCATCCGCGCCAACACACGCCTGCTGCCCGTCCCCCACGCGCCCGAGATCCGCCTGCACGTCGCCGACGAGGCGACCGATCTCTGGCAGCGGACCGAGGAGGAGTTGCAGGCGATCGGGCTGCCGCCGCCGTTCTGGGCGTTCGCCTGGGCGGGCGGCCAGGCGCTCGCCCGCTACGTCCTCGACAACCCGGACGTCGCGGACGGCGCGCGCGCGGTGGATTTCGCCTCGGGGTCCGGCCTCGTCGCGATCGCGGCGTCCCGCGCCGGGGCGCGCCACGTCGTCGCCAGCGACCTCGACCCCTTCGCCGTCGCGGCGATCGGGCTGAACGCCGCGGCCAACGGCGTCGGCGACCGCGTCGCCGCGATCGCCGACGATCTCCTCGCCACGGATCCCCGGGCCGACCTCGTCCTGGCGGCCGACGTGTTCTACGAGCGCGACCTCGCCGAGGCCGTGACCGCCTGGCTCGTTCGCCTGCAGGCGCGCGGCGTCACCGTGCTGATCGGCGATCCGGGCCGCACCTACCTTCCGCGGGACCGCCTCGACTGCCTCGCGACCTACGAGGTTCCGGTCTCGCGCGCGCTGGAGGATTCCGAGATCAAGCGCAGCCACGTCTGGCGGCTCCGCGGATGACGGATCCGCCGAGACGGTCCCGCCGAACCGCCGCCCGCGCGGCCGCGCCGAGGCTTTATCCGGCGCGGGAATGCGTTACCGTCGAATCGACCCGCGTCGCGTGCCGCGCATGCGCCAGGGTGTTCGGAGTCCCGGATCAGGGCGTGCTGCGGCGGAAGGTTTCGTGGTGAGTGTCGAGTCGAGTGTGAAGCCCAGCCGTGCCCGCGTCGTCGCCTTCTCGGGCAGCGCCAAGCGACCCTCGCGTACCCGCATCCTGGTCGAGGCCCTCGGCGCCGAACTCGGTCGCCTGCGCGGGATCGACCTCGCCGTGTACGACCTGATGGATGCCGGCCCGGGCCTCGGCGCGACGCAGCGGGACGACCTCTCGGCGCCCGCCGCGCGCCTCGTCGAGGCGATCGAGGCGGCGGACGCGCTGATCGTCGGGACGCCTGTCTACCAGGGCGGCTATGCCGGGCTGTTCAAGCACGTCTTCGACTTCGTCGACCCGGCCCGGATGATCGGCATGCCGGTGGCGCTGACCGCGACGGGCGGGGGCCTGCGCCACGCCCTGGTGGTCGAGCACGGGCTCCGGCCCCTGTTCGGCTTCTTCGCGGCCCACGTCGCGCCGACCTCGGTCTATGCCGGGTCCGACGACCTGGTGGATGGCCGCATCGTCGACGAGACCGTGGCGATCCGGCTGCGCGCCGCGGCCGCGGAACTCGCAGCCCTGCTCGACGTGTCGCGGACGACCGCGACCGGCGTATCCGTCTGACGGGAGACTATTCCGGCCGGAGGCGAGCCCTAGATCGAAGCGGGACCACGCTCATCCGCGAGGGATCATGTCAGGCTCTCCGCTCACGGCCGGCAAGGCGCCGACCGCGCTGCCCGCCACCTACGTCACGGCGTCCGGACTGCCACGCTACCATCCGGTCTCGCAGGCGCTGCACTGGCTGAACGCCGCCCTGGTCTTGGCCGTGCTGCCGCTCGCCTGGGTCGCGATCAGCCTGCCGCCGACGCCCGCCAAGGGCAGCATGTTCGTGCTGCACAAGTCGGTCGGCCTGACGATCCTCGCGATCGTGGTTGTGCGGATCCTCTGGCGGATGATCCGGCCCGCGCCGCCGGACCCGCAGGCGCCCCGGCTCCTGACGCTGATCGGGCGCGTCAACCACTTCCTGCTCTACGCGATCTTCCTGATCATGCCGATCAGCGGCTACCTGCTGAGCGCGCTGTCCGGGCGCGACACGCCGTACTTCTGGCTGTTCACGATCCCGGGACTGCCGAAGGACGACGCGACGCAGAAGATCTTCGAGTCGATCCACGTGTTCGGCCAGTGGCTCGTCTACGCCCTGGTCCTGCTGCACGTCGCCGGCACGGCGTGGCACTTGGTGATCCGCCGCGACGGTCTGCTGGAGCGGATGCTGCCGGTCCAGGACGGGCGCGGCTCGTCGCGCTGACGCGCCCGTCATCGAGCGCGCGGCCGTCGTCGCGCGGTGCGCTCAATCGACGCGGCGCAGGACGAAGGTGGTGCCGACCTCGGGATCGCGCCGCCACCGGCCGTCGCCGCTCGGCACGAGGTCGATGCTGTGGCCCCGCTTGGCGGTCAGCGTCATCCGGCCCTTCGCGTAGCGCCAGCGCACCGGATCGAACACCTCCAGGCCGCTGTCGTGGCAGCCGGGGACGATGTGCACGCCGCCGCCGACCCCGTCGAGGTTGATCCGGCAGGTATCGCGCTGCTGGAAGCGGTCGAGGGCGTAGAGGCCCGGCGCCGGCCCCGCCGAGGCGGTCGCGGCCGAGGCGGTCGCCGGCGGCTGCAGCTCGGCCGGCACCGGGGCCGCGGTCTGGAGCGGGGAGGGGGCCGGGCTCGCCGGATCCGTCGGCGCGGTCTCGGGCGCGGCGGCCGCGTCGGCCGGCCGCATCGCGACGATGTCGAGGGGAACGAGACTGTAGCGCTCGCCGCCCTCGGCCTGGGCGACGAGGCTGCGCTGGTCCGGCCGCTTGGCGAAATCGAGGACCGGGCGGACGTTGCGGTCGACGAGGCGGACGGCCCCGTCGACGAAGAGCCAGCCGGCGACCCCGTTCAGGACCGGCAGGGCCCTCCGGCATCCCGCCGGGAAGCGCAGCCGCTGCCCCGCCTCGCCGCTGTCGAGCACCAGCGTCATGACGCAGCGGCGGTTGGTGCCGTCCCGCGACAGGTCCCAGGTTCCCGGCACCTGCCCGAGCTTCTCGGGGAGGCTCGGCGGCGCGGTCGGAGCCGGGGGCGCCGCGAGCGTCTCCGCGGCCGGAGGAGGGGACGGCGGTGCGGCCTCGTCTGTGGCGGCGGGCACGTCCTGGGCGGCGGCCGGTCGGACGATCGCGGCGGCCGCGATCAGCGCCGATGCGGCCAGCAGGGCGGCCCGAGCCTGTCTCACGCGGTCGGTCTCCAGGGTGTCTCGGCGACGGGCGTCAGCGGACCCCGTCCCTCGAACCACGAGACGACGTTGTCGACGACGAGCTGGGCCATCGCCGCGCGGGTGTGCTCGGAGGCCGACCCGACATGCGGCAGCAGCACCGTGTTGTCGAGGGCGGCGAGATCCGCGGGCACGTGCGGCTCGTTCTCGAAGACGTCGAGGCCGGCGCCGAGGATCGTGCCCGCCTTCAGCGCCGCGGTCAGCGCCGCCTCGTCGACCAGGGTGCCCCGGGCGACGTTGATCAGGATGCCCTCGGGACCGAGCGCCTCCAGCACGGCCGCGTCCACGAGGTTGCGCGTGTCGGCGCCGCCGGGCGCCACCACGATCAGGATGTGGACCGCGCGGGCGAGGCCGATCAACGTATCGTGATACGTGTAGGGTATGTCGGCCTGCCGGCTGCGGCCGTGATAGTCGATCGCGACGCCGAAGCTCTCCAGGCGGTGGGCGATCGCCCGCCCGATCCGGCCGAGACCGAGGATGCCGACCCGCCGCCCGCGCAGCGATGCCGTGAGCGGGAAGGGCGCCTTGGGCCAGTGGCCGTCCCGCAGGTAGCGGTCGGCCTGGGGGATCCGCCGCAGGGTGGCGAGGGTGAGGCCGAGGGCGAGGTCGGCGACCTCGTCGGTGAGGACGTCCGGCGTGTTGGTGACGACGATCCCGCGCCGCTGCGCCCCGGCGGCGTCGACGGCGTCGTAGCCCACGCCGAAATTCGCGATCAGCTCGAGGTTCGGCAGCCGGTCCATCAGCGCCCCGTCCACCCCGCCACCGACGCAGAGCGCCCGGATCCTCGGGCCGATCTCGGCGAGCAGGGCCTCCG
Source organism: Methylobacterium sp. NPDC080182 (assembly GCF_050281105.1). NCBI lineage: Bacteria > Pseudomonadati > Pseudomonadota > Alphaproteobacteria > Hyphomicrobiales > Methylobacteriaceae > Methylobacterium > Methylobacterium sp. NPDC080182. Next base: position 36,764 of record NZ_JBNNWO010000011.1, on the reverse strand, counting down.
GGTCCGCGGCCTCCGCCAGCCGGTGGACCCCGTACCGCCCGGCGAAGGCCTTCTCCACCAGCGGGTGCATCTTCCGGAGCAACAGGATCTCGACCGGGGCCTCAGCCATCGTTCACTCCCACGTTCGGCCGCGCGTCGGTGTCGGCCGCCTCCCCCGTCCCGGCATAGAGCCTGTGCGGGGTGGGGCGCCAGCGCGCAGGAGCGGCCGGCGGTGACAACCGCGCGGATCAGCCGGGCGGCCGTTCGGCCGGCACAGGGCTCGCCTCTTTCGAAAACCGCGCGCGATGCCTACTAAGGACCACGCATCATCGCGAGAGTTCTGCACCGACCCCAATCGCCGAAGACGAAGACCGATGACCAGCCCGCGCACCCTCTACGACAAGATCTGGGACGACCACGTCGTCGATGTCCAGCCGGACGGCTCCAGCCTCCTCTACATCGACCGGCACCTCGTCCACGAAGTGACGAGCCCGCAGGCCTTCGAGGGTCTCCGCGTGGCCGGCCGCAAGGTGCGCCATCCGGAGAAGACGCTGGCCGTCGTGGACCACAACGTCCAGACCTCGGACCGCTCGCAGGGCATCGAGGATCCCGAGAGCCGCACGCAGCTCGAGGCGCTCGCCGAGAACGTGCGCGACTTCGGCATCGAGTTCTACGACGCCCTCGACCGCCGCCAGGGCATCGTCCACATCATCGGCCCGGAGCAGGGCTTCACGCTGCCCGGCCAGACGATCGTGTGCGGCGATTCGCACACCTCGACGCACGGCGCCTTCGGGGCGCTGGCCCACGGCATCGGCACCTCGGAGGTCGAGCACGTGCTCGCCACCCAGACCCTGGTGCAGCGCAAGGCCCGGAACATGCGCGCCTCCGTCGATGGCACGCTGCCGCCCGGCGTGACCGCGAAGGACATCATCCTGGCGATCATCGGCGAGATCGGTACTGCCGGCGGCACCGGCCACGTCATCGAGTATGCCGGCGAGGCGATCCGCGCGCTCTCGATGGAGGGCCGGATGACGATCTGCAACATGTCGATCGAGGGCGGTGCCCGCGCCGGCATGGTCGCCCCCGACGCGACGACCTTCGCCTACGTGAAGGACCGCCCGAAGGCGCCGAAGGGCGCGGCCTTCGACGCGGCCCGCCGCTACTGGGAGAGCCTCGTCACCGACGCCGGCGCGCATTTCGACCGCGAGGTGCGTCTCGACGCGGCCAACCTGCCGCCGATCGTCAGCTGGGGCACGAGCCCCGAGGACGTGATCTCGATCCAGGGCCGCGTGCCGGACCCGTCCGAGATCGCCGACGAGAACAAGCGGCAGTCGAAGGAGAAGGCGCTCGCCTACATGGGCCTGACGCCGGGCACCCGGATCACCGACATCACCCTGGACCGGATCTTCATCGGCTCCTGCACCAACGGCCGCATCGAGGATCTGCGCGAGGTCGCGCGGGTCGTCGGCGACCGGAAGGTGCACGAGGGCGTCTCGGCGATGATCGTGCCGGGCTCCGGCCTCGTGAAGGCGCAGGCCGAGGCCGAGGGTCTCGACAAGATCCTGAAGGCGGCGGGCTTCGACTGGCGCGAGCCGGGCTGCTCGATGTGTCTCGGCATGAACCCGGACAAGCTGCGTCCGGGCGAGCGCTGCGCCTCGACGTCGAACCGCAACTTCGAGGGCCGCCAGGGTCCCCGCGGACGCACGCACCTCGTCTCTCCGGCCATGGCGGCGGCCGCGGCGGTCACCGGACACTTCGTCGACATCCGGGAGTGGCCGCAGGGCTGAAATCGCGATTGACGCCGGCGGCTCCGTTGCCTAAACGGAGCCGTCGCCGGCCGATGGCCGACGGCGAGCCCAGGTGGCGGAATTGGTAGACGCGCTGGTTTCAGGTACCAGTCTCGCGAGAGGTGAAGGTTCGAGTCCTTTCCTGGGCACCAAATGCCTGACAGCAGCCCGCCAACGCAATGGCGGGCTTTGTTGTTTCTGGGGTGCGGGATCTGCGGACCGAGGATGCGGTCGCCCGTCCCGCCTCTCGGGCCGTCAAAGCCCGACCCACTGTCCGCGTATCGGTCGCCCCGTCCGACCGACCGGCCCCGGCGCTGTGCCGCCGTTTCCTCAGCTGTGGCGAGCCATGCGATCACGGGGCGGCGAGGAGGCGCGGCGGTAGGAGTGGTCGTCCGGGCCTCAGGGGGCACCGTTCGACCTCGAGACCGGAACCGCGCTGCCATCCCGCGCGTAGACGAAGTCTCGACATTCCCCCAGCGAGATCACCTCGAACCGCCCGGCTCCGGCCGCGGCGGTTTTTTCGTGCCCCGCGCTGCGACAGCGCCGTGCGCGCGGCGGCGTGACGTCCCTCCGGGGATCCACGCAAACCCGCCGGCACGGCCGCGCCGGCTTCGCCCGATCACGCTGCGGTGACGCGCCGGTAGCTCGCCGCGAAAGCCTGGGCTTCCTCGTGCGTCAGATCGGTGACCACCAGCCCCGGCGCGTAGACCGTCCAGCGGCCGTCGTTGTCCTCCGATATACGGATCTCGACCACCGCGGACCTCCTCGATTGCGAGTGGAAGCTCACCGCTACTCTCGCGAATTGTTGTGGGGGCGCAATACCTCTTAAGGTGCTGGGGTTTCCTCCGGCACGGAGACGCGGCGGCATCCGCGGGAGCCCATTTCCCGGCAGGGGCACGCCCCGCGTGACCGCTACAGCCAGCGCTCGTCGAGGTCCGTGGCGTTCCTGTCCGCGACGGGCTGCGTCTCGTCACCCTCGGCGAACACCACCACGTCGTCCGGTCCGACGTCGCGGGTCGCGTAGAAATCCCAGCGCCGGTGGATCACGCGCGGACCGCCGAAGATCCGGTAGGCGTTCCAGTACCGGTCGTCCCGGAAGCCGACATAGTGGACGCAGCGGGTCGCCATCGGCTCACCGGAGGCGGGCCATCAGCCGGGCCAGGCGCGGCCGCAGCGGCAGCGACAGCCGGTAGGCCAGCTCGGCGACCGGCAGAATCGGCCGGACACCGAGGACGCGCAGGTCGACCAGGCGACCGAGCCAGCGCCAGCCGGGCAGAGTCCGCCAGAGGCGCGCGAACGCGGCGGCGCCGGAGATCAGCTGCCCGTCCGCGGTCCGGACATGGAAGCGGCGCAGGGCCCGGGCTCGGTCGAGATCCGCGCCGAGCGCCGGCTCGGGCGCCCCGGAGCCGACATCGACGAAGGCGAGCCGGTCCGCGCCGGCGCACCGGCGATACTGGTCGATCTCGGCCCGGCACAGTGGGCAGCCGCCGTCGTAGTAGACGCTGAGCCGCCCGTCGGAGCGATCCTCGGCCATGGCCGCGCCGGTGCTCATGGGCTCAGTTCGCGGGCGGGCTCAGGACGAGCTTGCCCTTGAAGGGCGCGTCGGCGTTGCGCGTGCTGGTGCAGGCGTACTCCTCCTGCCCGGCCTTCATCGTCCGCAGGCGCAGCGTGCCCTTGCCGTTCTGCTTGACCATGTAGCCCTTCTCGCTGGCGACATGCACGAGGTCTCCGTCGGCGTGCAGCACGAGGCCGTTCTCGAACTGCCCGGGCGCGGTGATCGTCACCGGCGCGTCGGCGCTGCTCACGATCTTCAGCGCGACGTTGGTGTCGGCCGGAAGCTTGAGCTCGGCCGGGTCGCAGACCGGCTTGCCGTCCTTCAGGCTGATCGTCAGCTCCACGGGCGGCATCGCGTCGGTGGCGGGCGGCGGCAGGGGCTTGCCCTGAGCCAGGGCCGGCCCTGCGGCCAGGACAGCAGAGAGAGCCAGGAGCGTCGCCGATCCGCGCGCGAGTGTCAGCATGTCGATACGTCCGGATTGGAGGGGCAGCGCGCTCCGCCGAGCACACCGCCGGGAATGGCGGCTCGGTCCGCGACGTTCCCGGGCGCAACGCCGCACCCGGTCGGATGCGAGCGATCCCGGTCGCGGCGGGAAGTTGCCCGCGCTCGCGGCCGCGGGCCCGGAAGCCGGGCCAGCCGGCATATCCCGGGCGCGTCGCGCGGTATCCCGGGCGCGTCGCGCGGTATAAGGACCCGCTTCGGTTTTCGGCGAGGTCGATTCGCGTGCGGTCCGGTACAAGGCTCTCCGAACGCTGGTTCACTCTGGCGCTCTGGCTCGTCGCGCTGGTCTTCGCGTGGTTCCTGATCGGGCTCGGCTCGCTGGTCGTCGGCGATCTGCCGCAGGTTGAGCACCGCTACACTCTCGACCAGTTCCTCGACACCGACCAGGGCACGGCGTCGGCCGAGGCCCTCAAGCAGATCCGCCGGGAGCAGGACGACAACCGCCGGACGGTCGAGCAGGACCAGCTCGCCCTCGAGGCTGCGCAGGCCGCCTCCGAGGGCGCGCGCGAGACCTTCGCCAACTGGCTGAAGACCCGCGACGCCACGCAGCGGGTCGACCAGGATCCCGGGCTCATCGCGCGCACGCAGCAGCTCGACGCGCTGAAGGCCGCCGAGCGCACCATCGAGGAGCGGCTCGCGGCCCTGGCGCGGACGGGGCTCGACCTGTCGGAGCGCGAGGCGGCGCAGCTGCGCGTGGACACCGATCTGCGGGCCGCCGCGCAGACGCGCCTCGACGCGGCCGAGCGCGGCCAGGAGCTGCGCGTCTTCGGCTATCGCCTCGCCCTGACCCTGCCGCTGCTGGCCCTCGCCGGATGGCTCCTGCTCAAGCGCCGCCGCACCCGCAACTGGCCCTTCGTGTGGGGCTTCGCCTTCGCGGCGGCCTTCGCGTTCTTCGTCGAGCTCGTGCCCTACATGCCGAGCTACGGCGGCTACGTGCAGTACGGCGTCGGCGTGATCGTCACCCTGGTCGCGGGCCGGGCGGCGATCAACGCGCTGCACGCCTACCGCGCCCGGCAGGCCGTGGTGGAGGCGCGCCCGGACGCCGAGCGGCGAACCGAGATCGCCACCGACCAGGCCCTGGCGCGCCTCGCCAAGAAGGCGTGCCCGGGCTGCGAACGGCCGATCGCCCTCGACGACCCGAGCACGAATTTCTGCCCCCATTGCGGGCTCGGCATCTTCGCGCACTGCCCATCCTGCGCGCAGCGCAAGAGCACCTTCGAGCGCTTCTGCCGGGCCTGCGGCACCCGGAGCCCGGATCTCGCGAGCGAGGCACCCTGAGGCCGCCCGGGCACCCGGGCACGCCTCAGGCGTTGTCGCCCCGGATCACCGCGATGACAGCGTCGGTCACCTGACGGGTCGTCGCCGTGCCGCCGAGGTCCGGCGTGTGCAGGTTCGGATCCGCGGTGACCCGCTCGACCGCGCGCATCAGCCGGTCGGCCGCCGGCTTCTCGCCGAGGTGCTCCAGCATCTGGCACGCCGTCCAGAAGGTCGCGACCGGGTTGGCGATGCCCTTGCCGGCGATGTCGAAGGCCGAGCCGTGGATCGGCTCGAACATCGACGGGTAGGTCCGCTCCGGGTTGATGTTGGCGGTCGGCGCGATGCCGAGCGACCCGGCGAGCGCCGCCGCGAGGTCCGACAGGATGTCCGCGTGCAGGTTCGTCGCCACGATCGTGTCGAGGGTCTCGGGCTTCGTCACCATGCGCATCGTCATGGCGTCGACCAGCATCTTGTCCCAGGTCACGTCCGGGAAGTCCTTCGCGACCGCGGCGGCGATCTCGTCCCACATCACCATGGCGTGGCGCTGGGCGTTGGACTTGGTGACCACGGTGAGCAGCTTGCGCGGGCGGGAGCGGGCGAGCTCGAACGCGTAGCGGATGATCCGGTCGACCCCCGAGCGGGTCATCATCGAGACGTCGGTGGCGACCTCGTTGGGGTGGCCCTGGTGGACCCGTCCGCCGACGCCGGCGTACTCGCCCTCCGAGTTCTCCCGCACGATCACCCAGTCGAGTTCCGGACCCGAGACGTTGCGCAGCGGGCTGGTAATGCCCGGCAGGATCCGGGTCGGGCGGACATTGGCGTACTGGTCGAAGGGCTGGCAGATCGCGAGCCGCAGGCCCCAGAGGGTGATGTGGTCGGGCACGTCCGGCGCCCCAACTGCGCCGAAGAAGATCGCGTCGTGGTTCCGGATCTGGTCGCGGCCGTCGGCCGGCATCATCGCGCCGTGCCTCTTGTAGTAGTCCGATCCCCAATCGAAATGGTCGAACTGGAAGGCGAAGGAGCCGGTCTTCTCGGCCAGCGCGTCGAGCACCTCGATGCCGGCGGCGATGACCTCGACGCCGATGCCGTCCGCGGGGATGGCCGCGATATTGTAGGTCTTCGTCATGGGTGTTTTCCCGTGTGTCTTCGGGGGCGAGACGAGAAAGCGAGCGCGTGACGGCGGGCGCGGGCTCGGTGTCCGGATCGGGACGTGTAACGTTTTGTGACACTGTGCAGTTTCGCGTTGCCGTGCCGCCGGCCACCCCTATGCTCGCCCCATGCACGAGGGCACCACCATCGCCATCGTCGAGGACGATCCCGACATCCGCGCCCTGCTCGCCGGCTACCTGGAGGGCGAGGGGTTCCGCGCCGTCGCCCTCGACGGCGGCGCGGCCCTCGACCGCCTGATCGCGGCGGGCCCCGCGCCCGACCTCGTCGTCCTCGACTGGATGCTGCCCGGCGAGGACGGCCTCTCCATCTGCCGCCGCCTCCGCGACGCCGGTGGGCCGCCCGTCGTGATGCTGACCGCCAAGGACGAGGACATCGACCGGGTCCTCGGCCTGGAGATGGGCGCCGACGACTACGTCTCGAAGCCGTTCAACCCGCGGGTCCTGCTGGCCCGGATCCGCGCGGTCCTGCGACGGGCCCACGGCGCCGGCGGCCAGCCCGCCGCAGCCGCCCCCGAGCGTCTCAGTGTCGCCGACCTCGTCGTCGATCTCGCGGCCCGCACCGTGATCACCGGCGATCCCGCCGCCGAGATCCCGCTGACCAGCGCCGAGTACGACCTGCTCCACTGCTTCGTCACCCGGCCGCAGCGGGTGCTCTCGCGCGACCAGCTCCTCGACTGGACCCGGGGCCGGACCGCCGACGCCTTCGACCGCACCATCGACGTCCAGGTCAGCCGCCTGCGGCACAAGCTCGACGCCTCGGGCAGTCAGGCCGCGTCCCTGCTCAGGACCGTGCGCAATGCCGGCTACATCCTGGCCGCCCCGGTCCGCTCCGGAACGCCGTGATGGGCCGCGTCGGGCTCCTCGGGCGCATCATGCTGCTCCTGCTCGGCGCCCTCTCCCTGCTCGTCCTCGCCACCGTGGCCCTGGATCACTGGCAGCGCCGGGAGGAGCGGCTGCCCGCGGGCTCGCGCTTCCCGCGGGTCGACCAGGCCGCCGGCATCATGACGCTGCTGCGCGACGCGGATCCCGCCCAGAGGCCGGCCATCCTGAAGGCGGTCAGCGGCGAGGTGCTGCGGGCCGAGATCGTCGACGCGCCGCCCGACACCGTCGACCTGATCCGCGAGCCCCGCCTGGAAACGCGGATCCAGCGGATGACGGCCGAGCCGGCCGACCGCGTCCAGGCCTACACCGACGCCGCCCTGCTGCGCCGCGGCGTCGATCCGGCCAACATCGCGCAGGCCGAGCGCACCGGGCCGATCGGCCGCCTCGCGCTGGCGACCTACCGGCTGCCCGACGGCCGGTACGCCGTGATCAGCGCGGCCGAGCATCATCGCTCGCTCATGCCGTGGCTGTTCGGCCAGCCGCTGAGCCTCTGGGTGGCGGTGCTCGGCGCCGCGGCGGCCGGTCTCGTCCTGGTCGGCACGCGCCACGAACTCGCGCCGCTGCGCCGCCTGACCGACGCGGTCTCCCGGTTCGACGGCCGCGCCCCGGAGCGGGTGAGCGCCCCCCGGGGGGCGCCCGAGATCCGGCGTCTCGCCCAGGCGGTGCAGGGCATGCAGGAGCGGATCGCCGGCCTCATGGCCGAGCGCTCGCTGCTGATCGGCGCCATCTCGCACGACCTCAAGACCTACCTGACGCGGCTGCGCCTCCGCGCCGAGGTGGTGGCGGAGCCGCTGCTCCGGGACAAGCTCGTGGCGGATCTCGACGCCATGACCGAGCTGATCGAGGCGTCCCTGGGGTTCGCCCGCGGCACCGCCGTCGAGGCGACCCGGGCGCCGGTGGATCTCGCCGATCTCGTCGCCGTCGAGGTAGCCGAGCACGCCGCCCAGGGCGCCACGATCAGCCTGACCGGCGAGGAGGTGCGGGACGCCACCGTGGCCGGCGACGCGGTCGCCCTGCGCCGGGTCGTGGCCAACCTGATCGGGAACGCCGTCAAGTTCGGACGCTCCTCGGTGGCGGTGGCGGTGAGCCGGGCCGGGACGGTGTGCCGGATCGTCGTCGAGGATGACGGGCCGGGCATTCCCGAGGCGGAGCGGACGGCGGTGTTCAGCCCGTACTACCGGGTCGAGCGCTCGCGCAGCCGGCAGACCGGCGGGACAGGCCTGGGCCTCGCCATCAGCCGGCAGATCGCCGAGGCCCACGGCGGCACGGTGGTGGCGGAGGCCGGCGCGGACGGCGGCGCGCGGCTCGTCGTGACCCTGCCGAGCCTGTCCTGAGGGCGGGCCGCAACGGGCCCGCAACCGGCCGTTACACATCGTTACAGGACGGCGCTCCCCGGTCACATCCGGGCAGCGCGCGCGGACGAACCTTCGCTCACACGCCGCGGCGGATCCTCCGTCCCGGCGGCGGCAGCCGGCCCCGGGCCGCGCTGACCGATCGAGCAGAAGGAGATCACCGATGTTGAAGGTTCTCGCTCCCGCCGCCCTCCTCGTGAGCCTCGCGGTGCCCGCCTCGGCGCTGCCGCTGGTGCAGGACGCCGTCTCCGACGGCGCCGACGGCGCCCGGATCATCCAGGTCTACGGCGGCTGCGGTCCCTACGGCCATCGCGGCCCGTACGGCGGCTGCCGCACCGGCGGCCAGTGGGGCGGCTACATCCGCGGCCGCTCGTGCCCGGCGGGCTTCCACATCGGCCCCTACGGCCGCCGCTGCTGGCCGAACTGAGACGCCGGGACGCTCGATCGCGTCCCCCGTTCCGCGTCCGGCCCCGCGGCCGGACTCCCGTGGAGACACTCCCGGAGTTGAGTCATGATCCGCACTCTCGTCCTGCCCGTGGCGCTCGCCGCGGGGGTCCTGTTGGCCGGCTCGAGCGCCGAGGCGCGCGACGGCTGCGGGCCCGGCTTCCACCGCAACGTCTACGGCTGGTGCCGGCCGAATCTGGGCTACAGGCCGTTCGTCTACGTCCCGGTCTATCCGCGCGTCGGCTACCGGTGGCACTACGGCTACCGCTGGCACCGACGCTTCGCGTGGGGCGGCGGCTATCGCTGGGGCGGCTTCCGCCATGCCGGCTGGCATGGAGGATGGCATGGGGGATGGCGCGGCGGCTGGCATCGGGGCTGGCACGGTGGCTGGCACCACGGCGGCTGGCACCATCGCTAGTGACCCCGTGCCGGATCCGGCCGCGCCCGTCCCCTACGGCAGGACGAGCCCCGACGCCGCGTAGGTCAGGGCCGCGACCAGGGCCGCGGCCGGCATCGTGATCACCCAGGCGATCACGATGCCCTGCGCGACGTTCCAGCGGACCGCCGAGACCCGGCGCGCGGCGCCGACGCCGACGATGGCGCCCGTGATCGTGTGGGTGGTCGAGACCGGGATACCGAAGGCCGTCGCGGCGAACAGCGTCGCGGCGCCGCCGGTCTCGGCGCAGAACCCCTGCATGGGCGACAGCCGCGTGATCTTCGACCCCATCGTGTGGACGATGCGCCAGCCGCCCATCAGGGTGCCGAGGGCCATGGCGGTCTGGCAGGACAGCACCACCCAGAGGGGCACGTGGAAAGCCCCGCTCTCGCCGTGGGCGTAGAGCAGGGCCGCGATGATGCCCATGGTCTTCTGGGCGTCGTTGCCGCCGTGGCCGAGCGAGTAGAGCGAGGCCGAGACGAACTGCAGGCCCCGGAACACGCGGTCCACGGCGTGCGGCGTCGAGCGGACGAAGATCCACGAGACCGCCAGCATCAGCAGCAGCCCGAGGGCGAAGCCCAGGGCCGGCGAGAGGACGATGGCGGCGCTGGTGGCGATGACGCCGGGCCAGACGATCACGCCGACCCCCGCCTTGGCGATGCCGGCGCCGAGCAGGCCCCCGATCAGGGCGTGGGAGCTGGAGGACGGGATGCCGGCGTACCACGTGACCAGGTTCCACGTGATGGCGCCGCCGAGCGCGCCCATGATGACCCGGTCGTCCACCGTCGCGACGTCGATAATGCCCGAGCCGACGGTGCCGGCGACGTGCAGGCCGAAGACCAGGAAGGCCACGAAGTTGAAGAACGCCGCCCAGAACACGGCGTAGCGGGGCGCCAGCACCCGCGTCGACACGATCGTGGCGATGGAGTTCGCGGCGTCGTGCAGCCCGTTCAGGAAGTCGAAGACCAGGGCGAGGACGATGAGGACGACGAGGAGCGTCACGCGGCGACCTGCGGCTCAGACATGTTCGACGACGATGCTGCTGATCTGGTTCGCCACGTCCTCGAACCGGTCCATGACCTTCTCCAGGTGGCCGTACAGCTCGGACCCGACGAGGAAGGCCATGGGGTCCCGCCCCGAGGCCTTGAACAGGGCCTTCAGCCCGTCATTGTGCAGGTCGTCGGCCCGCCCCTCCAGCTCGATGACGCGCTCGGTCAGGCTGTTCAGCGCGGCGGCGTTCTCGCCGAGGGCCCGCAGCTTCGGCAGCGCCTCGGCGGTGACCTGCGCGGCCTCCTGGATGACCGCGCCCATCTCGCGCATCGCCGGCTCGAAGGTGGTCACCTCGAAGAGCTGGACCGCCTTGGCGGTCTTGAGCATCTGGTCGATGGCGTCGTCGAGGGAGCCGACCAGGGCCTGGATGTCGCCGCGGTCGAACGGCGTGATGAAGGTCCGGCGGACCGCCAGCAGCGCCTCGCGGGTGATCCCGTCGGCCGCGTCCTCGTGGGCCGCGATCGCCGCGTAGGCCGCCGGGACGGCCTGAGTCCCGTCGAGAAGTCCTCGCAGGGCGGCCGCGCCGTCCTCGAGCGTCCGCGCGTGACGCTCGAAGAGATCGAAGAACCGGTCCTCCCGCGGCATCAGGGCGCGAAACCAAGCCAGCATGGCGTGTCCGGATCGAGAGGTCGGCGCGGCGGCCGGGTGCGACGACACCCGGCAGGCACAACGGGCGAGAGCGCCGACCCGATCCGGCAGCCGGCAAACAATCTGCCGGCGGGGCGGCGCCGCTCAGCGGACCGGGCTGGCGGCGGCGTGGAGCCAGCCGAAATCCACCGGGTAGCCGAGCCCGTGCAGCATCTTGACCCGCTTCCAGGAGGCCGACCGCGCCGCGGCCGCGTCCTGCCCGGCGTCGATCTCGGCGCTCTCCATCTCCTGGAGCTCGCGGGTCAGCGACTCGCGCAGGCCTGCGGCCTTCATGTTGCCGAGCGCGGCGGTGAAGGCCTGCTCGGCGATCCGAACCTGATCACAAATCTGACGCACGCTCATCAGTACCGATCCCTCCAGCCCGGCGTGAACACTGCATTTCCGCAGTGAACAGGTAGCTATCACGCGCGCCGGCGGCGGGAGATGTACGTCTTTGGTGCAGCGCTAGTCACCGCATGGGGAGCAGGCCGGGGCGCCGCATCGTCCGCGGCGGACGCGCCCAGCGCCGCTTGCGCCCGAAGGTGCGGCGCGGATCGGCGAGGCGCGCGTCCATCTCCATCTTGCGACCCAACCGCGGCTGGACGCTGGCGCCGATCGCCACCAGCGCGGCCGAACCGATCAGCGCGACGAGTACCGCACCCCAGAACACGCTCTCGAACATCAGGCACTCCCGGTCTGGAGCCCCGCCGCGGACCGTTCCGGACTGCGGACGATTGCTGATGAAGCTAGACCATTCCCGCGAATGTAATCAACGCCCTGTATCGCCGGGTATTCAACTGTCGACAACTGATTGCGCCCACCCGCGACGCCCGCGCTCGTGGCAGGCGTCCCGTCCTTGCGCGGGATCAATGCGCGCGCCGCCCCGGTCTCCCACGATCCCCGCGCCCAACCGGAGCCCCGACCATGCGCCTCTATCGCGTCACCTTCTACAAGACCGTCGCGGACGATACCGGCCACGAGCACCGGGTGCGGCAGCGCGCGATCCTGGTCCGGGCGCAGTCGGAGGTGTCGGCCGTCTGGCAGGCCAAGGCGCTGCTCTGCGCGGGGGCCCGGGTGGTCGACTGGCGCCTGCGCGCGGACAGCTGCGAGGTCGCCGCCCTGCCGGCCGCCGCGTAGGTCGACCGGACCCGCGGGCACCGGGACCGGCCCGGATCCGCGCCGGCCATCGACGTCTCACCCGAGCCCGTCCCACTCGCTTCCTGGACGTGCGGGTGGATCCGAGACGACGGGGTGCGGCCTCCGCGCTCGGCCTCGTGACCGGGACCGCGCCCCGGCCGCAACGTCAGCGGGTGCGGCACCGCACGCCGCGGGACCGGGCCCGTCCCGCTGCGGCCCCATTCCGCTGCGACACGGCCCCGGTCGGCGAGGCGATCGCCAGCGCCCGCTCCCTCTGCCTCGCGGTGGCGGCGACGATCCCGACGCCGGACCCCGCTCCCCGCCGAGCCCGCCTCGGCGGGCCGGGCCGATCGGGGCGGATTTTACCAAGCGTTCATCCTCCGGGTGTCCGATCCGGAGGGTCACAGGCGGGAAAGCGGAAGCGATGCCGAGCGAGACGAACCGAGCGATTCAGGATGCCCCGGCGCAGGAGCCGATCCTGGAACTGTGGCGCATCCTCGCCCTGGCGCTCATCGTCGCGGCCGGCATGCTGTTCGTCCATCTGGTCGTGCCCGCCGAGGCCGACGCGGCCCCGGTCGCCACGGCGCAGATCGCGGGCGCCCAGATCCTGCGGTGACGGGCACGGCCTGACAGGCGACCCCGACGCGGCGCCCGAGCCGCCCCCGGCCGCCCCGCCTACTCGCCGCGCGCCGCGCCGAGCCCGGCCTGATCCAGCGCACTCGCGGCCGCCCTCAGCTCGCGCCGGGCTTCGGCGATCGCCGTCGCCTTCTCGTCGCCCTGCGCGTTCAGGGCCTCCAGGAAGGCGGTCCAGTCCGCGCGGGCACTGCTCGGGATCTGGCCGTCGAGCTTCTGGCGCAGCAGGGCGACGCGGCCCTCGGGCGTCGCGACCGTCGGGGCCGCGGCGTCGGCGTCGTACACGCCGACCGCGCAGGTCTGGTCCCCGGCCCCGGGTGTAGTAGGTGGTCTTGGGCTCCTCGACGGTGCTGCCCGGCTTGGGGAACAGGTAGCGGATCACCGAGATCTGGCCGGGCCTGGCCGTGTCCAGCATCGTGCGGATGAAGTGGTGGCCGGTCCGGTCGTGCAGGTCGCGGACGTCGTGCCCCTTCAGGATCGGGTTCGGGTGGGCGGTCATGACGCCGTCCGCATCGATACAGAACACATAGGTGTCGGCGGTGCGGAACCCGCGCGTGCCGTCGGTGAAGTCCTGGAGCGCCCGGGTCCGGTCGGCTTTCAGGGCCCGATCGACGCGGCCGAGCATCCAGGAGGCGAAGCCATTCGGGCTCGGATCGTCGCAGGATACCGGAGCCTCACCGTCACCGCAGGCCCGGGCCGGCGCGACCGGTCCCAGTCCGAGCAGCGCGAGGATCGCCAGTCTCGAAGCCCTGGACGCCATCGGCCTCTCCCGCTTTCAACATGACGTGTCGAACCGGTGGAATGAGAGACCTGTCAGCCTGAACCGGTCATCACCCGAACAAGGGATGACAGGGCGAGAGACGCCGCACTGCCTCACTGCATCGGCAGCGGCACCGCCTCCACGGCGACGTCGCCGATGCCCCGGGCGGCGAGGGCCGCGCGCAGGGCGTCGGTCAGGCAGGTGCCGGCCGTGAAGGCGCCGAGCGCCGAGCCGTGCCGGTCCGCCTCGCGGGGGAGGGGGCCGATCAGCTGCACGACGCGCCGGGCGATGGCGGGCGCCGGGTCGATCCAGGTCACCGGCCAGGGCGCGACCGCCTGGAGGCGCGGCAGCAGCAGCGGATAGTGGGTGCAGGCGAGGCAGACCACGTCGGTGCGCCGCCCGTCCGCCTCGGTGACGAAGCAGGGGGCGATCTCGGCGGCGAGGGTGGCGTCGTCCACCGGCGCGCCCGCGAGCTCGGTCTCCGCGAAGCCGGCGAGGTTCTGCGAGCCGACCAGCGTCACCGCGCAGGAGCCCGCGTAGGTCGCGATCAAGTCGTGGGTGTAGGAGCGCGCCACCGTGCCGGGAGTCGCCAGCAGGGTCACGAGCCGCGAGCGCGTCGCCTCGGCGGCGGGCTTGATCGGCGGGACCACCCCCACGAAAGGCGTCGTGAAGCGCTGGCGCAGTGCCGGGAGCACCAGCGTCGAGGCGGTGTTGCAGGCGATGACCACGAGGTCGGGCCGGTGGGTCGCGACCAGCCGCTCCATCACGGTGAGGACGCGGGCGACGAGCGTCGCCTCCGAGAGCCGGCCGTACGGGAAGGCGGCGTCGTCGCCGACATAGACGTAGCGGGCATCCGGGCGGGCGCGCCGCACCGCGTCGAGGACGGTCAGGCCGCCGAGGCCGGAATCGAACACCAGGATGGTCGGCTCTGCGGCGCAGCGCAGAGCGGCGGCGGACAGGCTGGCCCCGGCCATCAGATCGATCCGCATGAGAACCCCGGACTCCTCGAAGAGCGTCCCAAAATCTCGGCAGCGAGGGTTAAGGCGGTGTCACTGCGGCGAGAGAAAGACCCGTGATCCCCAACCCGTTCCGTTAACCGGCGCGCCGACGCGGCGAAGAGGCCCGGTGGGCCGAGCGGCGACCGCGCGCCGACCAGGCGCACGCGAAGCTGCCGCGTCCGCTCTTGCAGAGGTTGTCGGAACACGGCCGGAACATATCTTCTGCGCGCCGGCCGGGGTCGAGAAGACGGTTCTCGGTCAGGCCCGAAAAAAGGGATCATCGTCATGGCAGCGACAGCCGCACTGCGCCCGGACGAGAGACGCGACCCCGCGGCACCGGCCTTCCCGCCGCCGCACGTCACGGCCCGGCCGATCGACCGGGCCGCCTGGATCGCCGCCTACCGGCAGGTCCGGAGCGAGACCGAGCGCCGCGCCGCGCCGCTCTCGCCGGAAGACCAGCAGGTCCAGTCGATGGCCGATGCCAGCCCGACCAAGTGGCACCGGGCGCACGTCACGTGGTTCTTCGAGCAGTTCCTGCTGCGGGAGCAGCTGCCGGGCTACGCGATCTACGACGCGCGGCTGCACTACCTGTTCAACTCGTACTACGTGGCGGCCGGTCCCCGTCAGCCGCGCATCCAGCGCGGCATGATCACCCGCCCGACCATGGCGGAGGTCGCGGCCTACCGCGCCCATATCGATCGGGCGGTCGAGGCCCTGCTGGGCCAGGCCTCCGAGCGCGCGCTCGAGGCGGTGCTGCCGATCCTGGAGATCGGCCTCTACCACGAGCAGCAGCACCAGGAGCTCCTCCTCACCGACATCCTGCACGCCTTCGCGCAGAACCCACTGAACCCGGCCTACGACCCGGACTGGCGCTTCCCGAAGGCGGCGGCGCAGGCCGGCCAGGTCACCCTCGACCGCGCGATCGCGTGGATCGGGCATGCGGGCGAGGGGTTCTCGTTCGACAACGAGTCGCCCCGCCACGAGACGCTGATCCCGGCCGGCCGCCTCGACCGGGCGCTGGTGACGAACCGCCAGTGGCTCGCCTTCATGGAGGATGGCGGCTACGCCAAGCCGGAGCTGTGGCTCTCCGACGGCTGGTACGCCGGACCGGCGGAGGGCTGGGAGGCCCCCGGCTACTGGCGCCGGGACGGGGAGGGGTGGGCGACCATGACGCTGGGCGGCGAGCGCCCGGTGGACCTCGACGCCCCCGTCACCCACGTCAGCTACTACGAGGCCGACGCCTATGCCCGCTGGGCCGGCCGCTTCCTGCCGACCGAGTTCGAGTGGGAGGTCGCGGCCCGCGACGGCGGCCTGCCGGACGCCTTCGGCCTCGTCTGGCAATGGACCCGCAGCGCCTACGTCCCCTACCCGGGGTACCGGCCGCTCCCGGGGGCTCTCGGCGAGTACAACGGCAAGTTCATGGCCAACCAGTTCGTGCTGCGGGGCTCGTCGGTGGCGACCCCAGAGGGCCATGCCCGGCTGCCGTACCGCAACTTCTTCTATCCGCACCAGCGCTGGCAGTTCACCGGCCTGCGCCTCGCCGACGCCGCCTGACGCGCCCCGGAGCCGCCCTTGACCATCAAGCCCACCTTCGCCGACGCGACGCCGGTCACGCTGGACGCGCCGCCGCTGAGCTTCCTCGACGACGTCCGCGCGGGCCTGTCCAAGCCCCAGAAGGCCCTGTCGCCGAAATACTTCTACGACGAGGCCGGGTCCGCGCTGTTCGAGGCGATCACCCGGCTCCCGGAATACTACCCGACCCGGACCGAGATCGGCATCCTCGACGCCTGCGGGCCCGAGATCGCCGCCCTGCTGCCGGCCCACGCGGCGCTGGTGGAGTTCGGCAGCGGCTCGACCGTGAAGCTGCGCCGTCTCCTGCGCCACCTCGACACCCTCGCGGCCTACGTGCCGGTGGACGTCTCCGGCGAGTTCCTGCGCGGGCAGGCGGAGGTCCTGCGGGGCGACTTCCCGGACCTGCGGGTCGAGCCGGTCGTGGCCGACTTCACCCGCGACTTCGACCTGCCGGACAGCCTGAACGGCCTGCCGCGCGCCGGGTTCTTCCCGGGCTCGACCATCGGCAACTTCGACCCGCACGAGGCCGAGGCGCTGCTGCGCCGGTTCGGGCGGATCCTGGGGCCGGGCGCCCACATGATCGTCGGCGTCGATCTCGTGAAGGACCCGGCGGTGCTGGAGACCGCCTACGACGACGCGCAGGGCGTGACGGCGGCCTTCAACCTCAACCTCCTGACCCGGATCAACCGGGAGCTCGCCGGCCGCTTCGAGCCTGGCGCGTTCAGCCACCGGGCGGTGTTCAACACCGACGCCTCGCGGATCGAGATGCATCTCGTCGCCCGCGACGCCCAGGCGGTGCGGGTCGGCACCGACACCTTCGCGTTCGCGGCGGGCGAGACGATCCACACCGAGAGCAGCTACAAGTACACGCCGGCCACGTTCCGCGCGCTGACCGAGCGGGCGGGCTGGACGTGGCTGACGGTCTGGACCGACCCGGACCAGCTGTTCTCGGTCCACGCGCTCCGGCTGGACTGAGCGGGGTCGGGCGGGGCACGCGAACCCATGCGCTTCGGCCCGCGCTGGTTCCTGCTGGTGGCGCCCGCCCTGGGAGCCCTGGCGGGGCTCCTCTACGGGGTGATCTTCGGGATCGCCCCGCTGACCGGGACGGCGATCCGCGGCGCGATCATCGGCACGCCGATCCTGCTCTACGAGCGGCAGTTGCTGGCGCCGCGGCTGCGCGACCGCATCCGCGGCCTCGCGACGCCGCTGTTCCTGCTCGCCACCGTGGCGCTCTACATCGCGCTGATCGTGGTCGGGAACGCGGTCGCCAGCACGGTGCTGAACCAGCTGTTCCGCTTCATGTACAGCGAGCGGAACGCGATGCTGATGTCGCAGTCCGGCCTGCTCTACGCGCTGGGCATCTCGGCCCTGGTGGTGTTCGTGTTCCGGGTCCGCGACCTGATCGGCCCCGGCGTCTTCGCCAACCTGCTGATCGGGCGCTACCACCGGCCGATCAGCGAGGAGCGGATCTTCCTCTTCCTCGACGTGACCGGGTCGACGCGCTTCGCCGACCGCCACGGCGACCGGGCGGCGCAGGCCTACCTCGGGCAGGTGTTCAACGCCCTGGCGCTGCCGGTGGCGCGCGCCCGCGGCTCCATCGACGACTACGTCGGCGACCTCGCGCTGGTGACCTGGACGATGGAGCGGGGCCTGCGCGACGCCGCCTGCCTGCGCTGCGTCTTCGCGTTCCAGGAGCGCCTCGCCGCCGAGGCGGAGAGCTGGCGGGATCGCTTCGGGCAGGTGCCGCAGTTCCGCGCCGCGCTGCATTGCGGCCCGGTCGTGACCGCCGAGATCGGGCTGGAGCGGCACAAGATCGCGTATTTCGGCGACGTCGTGAACACGACGGCCCGGCTCGAGGCCCTGTCGAAGACCTTGGGGGTCGACGTCCTCGTCTCGGCCGACCTCCTCGCCCGGCTCGGCCCGCTGCCGGACGACCTCGTGGCGGAGGATCTCGGGGCCCACGCCCTGCGCGGCCGCGCCGAGCCCCTGGCGGTGGCGGCGATCCGGCGCCGGGCCGCCGTCGCGGCACCCGCGCGACCGCTGCCGAGCCGCGCCGCGACCGCGTGAACCGCCGCGGCGACGGGCCCGTCAGGCGCCGAGCGCCTTCAGCACCGCCCGGGCCGCGCGCTCGCCGTCGAGGGTCGCCCCGCCCACCGTCATGGCGCCGCCGCCCGCCAGCGCCTCCCCGGCGAAGAACACGCGCCCGCCGACCGGCGCGCGCAGGCGGTCGCGGGCCTCCGCGTGGCCGGGGGCGGCGATCGAGTAGGAGCCCCGGGCGTGCGGGTCCGTCCACCAGCCGGCGAGGCGCCCGGCCTGGACGGCGCTGCGGGCGCCGCCGCCGAGGACCGCGACCAGGCGCTCGGTGGCGAGCGCCACCGCCTCCGCCTCACCGGCCCGGCACAGGTCGCGCGCGAGGTCGCCGCCGAGATTGGCCACCGCCAGGGACCGGCCGAAGGGCTGCATCTCGAAGTAGATCGTCGGGCCGCCCGTCGCCACCGAGACCGCGTCGCCGAGGTCGGCGCCGTCGAGGCGCGCGGGGTCGAGGCGCAGGCCGATCTTGGTGTAGGCGCCCATCGACAGGCCGTCGAGCGCCGTCCGGGCGGCGTCCGGCAGGTCCGGCGCGAACGCCACGGCCCCGGCCTTCAGCACGCCGACCGGCACCGTGACGATGGCGGCGGCGGCCGCGATCGTGCCCCGCGCCGTCTCGACCCGGACCCCGCGGCCCGACCAGTCGATCGCCCGCACGGGGCAGCCGAGGCTGACCGGCAGGTCGGCGAAGTGCCGCGCCACGAGGTCGCCGTAGCCGTCGATCCAGAGGTCGGAGCCGGACCAGAGCCGGTCGTAGTCCACGGCCGAGACCCGCTCGGGATCCTCGCCGAGGGAGAGCCGGCTCAGGCCGGCCGCCGCCAGGGCGGCGTCGGGGCCGCCGGCCCGGGCCGCCTCCGCCAGGGACGGGTCGCCGCCCTTCGGGGCGAGCAGCGCGTCGAGGCCGGAGAAGCCGGCGCGCCGCTGCGCCGCCTCGGCGACGGTGGCGGGACGGCCGTCGACGACGAGCCGGCGCGCCCAGCCGTCCTCGCGGGCGACGTGCGCCCCGGCCGCCCGGGCGATGGGCGCCCAGGGATTGCGCTCGGCCCAGTGGATGTACTCGGCGCCGGCGTCGAACCGGCACGCGGCGCCGAGCGCCCGTTCGGTGAAGGCGCGGCCGCCGATCCGGTCCCGGGCCTCGACGAGGGTGAAACTCTGCCCGGCCGCCCGCAGGAGGGCGGCGGCCGCGAGCCCCGCGGCCCCGGCGCCGACGACGACCACGGATCCGCCGCCGGCGCGGGCCCGGAGGGCCGGCATCGCCAGGAGGGGGGCGGCGAGCAGCGATCGACGGGTCGGTGTCATGGGCGCGCCCGCTCGGAACCGTCTCCGGAGGCGTCGCCTCCCGCGTCCGGACAGGGGCGGCGCGCTAGCCGCGCGCGCCCTGGGGACCCGAACGCTTCTCCATCATGGCCTTGACCTGCATCAGCTGGTCCCAGACCTGGCCCGGCGAGGTGCCGAAGAAGTCGAAGCCGGCGGCGATGCCCCAGTAGATGCCGAAGCAGATGAACGGCACGAGCACCCAGGCCAGCACCTCCTCGCCGCGGCGGCGCCGCTGGCGACGCCGGCGCCGCTCCTCGCGCCGGGTAAGCTTCTTGGGGGGCGCCGGCTGCGCGACGGGGGACAGAGGTCCCTCGTGCAGGTTGTCAGTCATCGGGCGCCTCCTCGCCGCGGCGCATGCGCGTCGCGGCGGTCATAGACCGGCGGCCCCCGAGTCCGGAAGGCCGCCGGCCGGCCTGCACACCATTAGGCGCGCACGAGTGGCACCTTCGGCACGGTCCGGACGCCGCCGCCCGAGCTGCCGCCGCCGCCCTTGTTGTCCTTCGGCGTCTTCTTCCGGGCCGCGGTGCGGGGCTTGGCGCGCTTGTGGCGCTTGGCGGCGTTGGTCACGTCCTTCTCGGGCTTGGGCGTCACGGGACCCGCCGGGAAGTCGAAGCCCAGGCTGTCCTTAGCGCCGGCCTTGGCCTCGCCGTCCTCCGGCTTGCGGACGACCACGCGGACCGCGCCGCCGTCCTTGAGCTTGCCGAACAGGACCTCGTCGGCGAGCGGCGTCTTGATGGTCGACTGGATCAGCCGGGCCATCGGGCGCGCGCCCATCGCGTCGTCGTAGCCGTGCTCCACCAGCCAGTCCCGGGCCTCGTCGGAGAGCTCGATCGTGACGTTGCGGTCGGCGAGCTGCGCCTCGAGCTGGAGGACGAACTTGTCCACCACCTTCGCCACCACGTCCTTCGGCAGGTGGCCGAACGAGATGATCGCGTCGAGCCGGTTGCGGAATTCCGGCGCGAACAGCCGGTTGATCGCCTCGACGTCGTCGCCGGAGCGCTTCGACTGGGTGAAGCCGTAGGCCGCCTTGGCCAGATCCGAGGCGCCCGCGTTCGACGTCATGATGATGATGACGTTGCGGAAATCGACCTGCTTGCCGTTGTGGTCGGTCAGCTTCCCGTGGTCCATCACCTGCAGCAGGATATTGAACAGATCCGGATGCGCCTTCTCGATCTCGTCGAGCAGGAGCACGCAGTGCGGGTGCTGGTCGATCCCGTCGGTGAGCAGGCCGCCCTGGTCGAAGCCCACGTAGCCGGGGGGCGCGCCGATCAGGCGGCTCACCGTGTGGCGCTCCATGTACTCCGACATGTCGAAGCGCAGCATCTCGACGCCGAGCGAGGCGGCGAGCTGCTTGGCGGCCTCGGTCTTGCCGACGCCGGTCGGGCCCGCGAACAGGTACGAGCCGATCGGCTTGTCCGGGTCGCGCAGGCCGGCCCGGGCCAGCTTGATCGCCGAGGTCAGGGCCTCGATGGCGTTCGGCTGTCCGTAGACCACGCGCTTCAGGTTCTCGGTCAGGTGCTGGAGCACCACCGCGTCGTCCTTGGAGACGGTCTTCGGCGGGATCCGGGCCATCGTGGCGATGGTCGCCTCGATCTCCTTGATGCCGATGGTGCGCTTGCGGCGCGCCTCCGGCACCAGCATCTGCGAGGCGCCCGTCTCGTCGATCACGTCGATCGCCTTGTCGGGCAGCTTGCGGTCGTTGATGTAGCGGGCCGACAGCTCCACCGCGGCCTTCACGGCCTCGGTCGTGTACTTGAGCTTGTGGAACTCCTCGAAGTACGGCCGCAGGCCCTTCACGATCTCGATCGTGTCGGGGATCGACGGCTCGTTGACGTCGATCTTCTGGAACCGCCGCACCAGGGCGCGGTCCTTCTCGAAGTACTGGCGGTACTCCTTGTAGGTGGTCGAGCCGATGCAGCGCAGCGTGCCGGAGGCGAGCGCCGGCTTGAGCAGGTTCGACGCGTCCATGGCCCCGCCCGAGGTCGCACCGGCGCCGATCACCGTGTGGATCTCGTCGATGAACATGATCGCGTTCGGGTGCGCCTCGATCTCCTTCATCACCTGCTTGAGGCGCTCCTCGAAGTCGCCCCGGTAGCGGGTGCCGGCGAGCAGCGTGCCCATGTCGAGGGAGAAGACGGTCGCGTCGGCCAGGACCTCCGGCACCTCGTGCTGGATGATCTTGCGCGCCAGACCCTCGGCGATCGCGGTCTTGCCGACGCCGGGATCGCCGACCAGCAGCGGGTTGTTCTTCTGTCGGCGGCAGAGGACCTGGATCGTCCGCTGGACCTCGCTCTCGCGGCCGATCAGCGGGTCGATCTTGCCGTCGCGGGCCTTCTTGTTGAGGTTGACGCAGTAGGCGTCGAGCGCGTCGCCCTTCTTCTTGGCACCGCGGGGATCGCCCTCGTCGCTCGGACGCTCGGACGCGCCCTCCTCGTCGGCACCGCGCACGGGCTTCGCCTCGGAGGCGCCGGGCCGCTTGGCGATGCCGTGGCTGATGTAGTTGACCGCGTCGTAGCGGGTCATGTCCTGCTCCTGCAGGAAGTAGGCGGCGTGGCTCTCGCGCTCGGCGAAGATCGCCACCAGCACGTTGGCGCCGGTCACCTCCTCGCGGCCCGACGACTGGACGTGGATCACGGCGCGCTGGATCACGCGCTGGAACCCGGCCGTGGGCTTGGCGTCCTGCCGGCCGTCGCCGGTGAGGTTGGAGAGCTCGGTGTCGACGTAGTCGACCAAGCTGCGCTTGAGCGTGTCGATCTCGACGTTGCAGGCGCGCATGACCGCGGCCGCGTCTTGGTCATCCACCAGGGCGAGCAGGAGATGCTCCAGCGTCGCGTATTCGTGCCGGCGCTCCCCGGCGAGCGCCAGGGCGCGGTGGAGGGCTTGTTCTAGGCTGCGTGAGAAGCTTGGCAAAGCTGGCCTCTGTCCTTCGTGCCTACCGCGAGCGGCGCCTATTTCTTTTCCATAACGCACTGGAGAGGATGTTGGTGTTTGCGTGCGAAGTCCATGACCTGCGTCACCTTGGTCTCCGCCACCTCGTAGGTGAAGACCCCGCACTCGCCGACCCCGTTCTGATGCACGTGCATCATGATCTGGTAGGCGTCCTCGTGGCTCTTGTTGAAGAACCGCTCGACCACCAGGACCACGAACTCCATCGGCGTATAGTCGTCGTTCAGAAGGAGTACCCGGTACAGACTCGGCCGCTTGGTCCGCGGCTTCGTGCGCGTGATGATCGCGGTGTTGGACCGGTCGTCGCCCCCGGGCGTGCGCGAACCGGATGCCGTGACCGCGATACGCGCCGGCCGGTGCTCCCTGGTCGAACTCGCGGTGCCCTGCATGGGGACCTGTCTCATGTGCGTCGAACCGATCCCTCGCTCGGAGCGGGCGCCGCCGGCCCTCACGGCCGATCCTGATCCTGGCCTGCCGGGAGCAGCGCTCAGCTCCACGCCGTTTAATCTACAGACGGTGAGCCGACTTCGCCAGACGCCTGTGCGCACTTGTCCGCCCTGCACCGCGCGTCCCCGATGCATGATGGCCGACCCGCTAGCGCGCCGGGCCGGGACGGGCCGCGGCCGGCGCCAGCGCCGTCGGCCGCAGGAACGCGCCGGTCAGGCCCAGCATTGCGTCGCCGGCGGCGGCCGAGCGGGCCGCGGCGCGCTCCCCGGCCCGCTGCAGGTACGCGGCCTGCACCGCCAGGATCTCGGTCGGGCTGCGGGCCGCCGCCAGCGCCCCCCAGGTCGCCCCGAGATCGTCGAGGGCCTTCTTGACCGAGTCGAGATACTCGATGCCGAGGGTCTGGGCCGCCCGGCTCGCGATCCCGAACCGCCGCAGGGGCGTCCCGAAGCCGGAGGCGACCGGGCTCAGGGGGAGGGCAGGGGGTCTCTGCATCGCCGATCTCCGGTCCGCCGCCGAGCCGGCCCGCCATCCGCGACCGACAGTTTCGGATCGCCGCGAGAGTGTGCGGCACGACAGCCAGCGTCAAGCTCGGGCCTGTAAGAGCGGCCGGCCGCAACCGGCACGGCATGGCCGACCGGCAACAGCGGGTCGGGAACGGCCGGTAAGCGGATGCCGGACCGGCACGATCCGGCACTCGCCGCGATCGCATTAACGGGCCTGTAACTGCACTTGCCTAACTCTCCACTGATGCAGCGGGGCCACGTGATCGGCGGAAGGCTCTGCAGGGGATACGACCGGCCAGATCCGGTCTCGCGAGGCAATCAGGCGTGATGCGTAGCGTAGTAGGCCGCTCCCGGACGATTCCAGCGCTCCCGGCCGCGATCCTGGCCGCCGCCGTCCTGACGGCCATGGCCTCACCGGCCGACGCCCGGCGCGGTCGGCACCACCACCATGCCCGCGCCGGCGGCGGCTACAACCCGCCCTACGCGGCGATGGTCGTGGACGTGAAGAGCGGCAAGACCTTGCACGCGGTGAACGAGGACGCCCTGCGGCACCCGGCCTCGATCACCAAGGTGATGACGCTCTACATGCTGTTCGAGCAGATGGAGCGGGGCAAGTTCGCCCTCGATTCCGACCTGACCATCTCGGCCCACGCCGCCGCCCAGGCGCCGTCCAAGCTCGGCCTGCGCCCCGGCCAGACCATCTCGGTCGAGGACGCCATCAAGGCGATCGTGACGAAGTCGGCGAACGACGTGGCCTGCGCCATCGGCGAGAACATCGCCGGCTCCGAGGAGCGCTTCGCCCAGATGATGACCGCGAAGGCCCACGCCCTCGGCATGAGCCGCACGCACTACGCCAACGCCTCGGGCCTGCCCGATCCGGACCAGCTGACCACCGCGCGCGACCTGACCGTGCTGGCGCGGGCGATCCAGGACCGGTTCCCGCACTACTACCGCTACTTCCAGACCCGGTCCTTCGCGTTCCGCGGCCGGGTGATCGGCAACCACAACCGCCTCCTGGGCAACGTCCAGGGCGTCGACGGGATCAAGACCGGCTACACCCGAGATTCCGGCTTCAACCTGATGACCGCGGCGAAGTCCGAGGGGCGCCAGATCGTGGCGATCGTGCTGGGCGGCAAGTCCGGCGCGAGCCGCGACCGGATCATGGCCGACCTCGTCCGCGCCAGCCTGCCGCGCGCCTATGCCGGCGCCCGGATCTCGGCGCCGGTTACCGAGGTCGCCGAGCGCGCCCGCCCGGCGGTCGTCGCCGACGCGGTCTCGCGGACCCGCACGCAGGTCGCCTCGGCGGACGACGAGGACGTCGAGACGACCGGCACCACCGGCGAGCCCCTCGACCTGTCCCCCGCCAAGACGACGACGCCGGGCGGCACCTGGAAGCCCGGCCCGCAGGGCATCCCGAAGGCGGCCCAGGCCTATGCCGGCGGCGGCAACGCCCAGCCGCCCTTCCCGGGCGCGTCCAAGTCCACGGCCCGCGTGGCCTCCCTCGAGCGCGACGAGCCGCCGAAGGCGGTCTCCGGCGCCCGCGTCGTCCCGACCGCCTGGGTGATCCAGCTCGGCGCCATGGACGACGAGTCCAAGGCCCGGACGATGCTCTCGGAGGCGCGCGCCAAGGTCGGCGGCAGCCTGTCGAAGGCCGCGCCCTACACGGTCAAGGTCGAGCACGGCGGCACCACGCTGTTCCGCGCCCGCTTCTCGGGCTTCGCCGAGCAGGATTCCGCCCAGGAGGCCTGCTCGGCCCTGAAGCGCAGCGGCTTCAGCTGCTTCGCCACGCGGAGCTGAGACCCGCGAGACCCGCCGGCGCGCCCGCGCGCCGCGTTTCGCGAGCACCGGCGCGCCCGCGCGCCGGATACGGAACGGCCGCGACCGAGTTCGTCCGCGGCCGACGATCGGTAACTCTCTGACAACGCGCGTGGAGTTCAGCGATGTCGGTTCAGAAGCCTGTCCCGGGCCGCGTTGACGCGCGCCGCGCCCTCGGCGCTGCCCCCCTGGTCGGGGTGGGCGCGCTTCATGAGAGACCGGTGGGCCGACCGGATCTCCTCAGCGGTCGCCCCGCGCTGAAGCCCCAGGATCTCGTACGCCTGCTCCTGCGTCATCGCCCCTGGATGCGGCGGACGGCGCGGCCGCGGGTCGCGATCGCCCTCAGCGTCTACACGCCATCCGGGCGCCCGGCGGTCGAGATACGGCTCTAGCAGGGCGGCACCCGCGGCGTCGCGGATCCGGCAGAGCCGCAGCAGCTCGACCACGGCCCCGGTGGGCATGCTGTCGAGCCACGCGCCGGCGCCCGGCCCCGCGATGACGCGGCCCGTGCGCAGGCTGCCGTCCGGGCGCACGAGGGCGTCGATCAGGACCGTGCGGAAGCGGCGGTCCTCCGGGTCGCGCGGGCGCTCGCCGGATCCCGGCCGGATCAGCCGGCGCAGCCGCGCGGTCATGGCGGCCTGGCCCTCGATCATCCAGACGCCGCTCAGCCCGAGCAGTGCCGCGAGGACGAAGTTCCCGCGCAGGAGCAGGAACCCGGCCGCGAGCAGCGCGAAGGCGCCGAAGGTCGGCAGACGCGCCCGCCCGAGGGCGGCGCCGAGGCCAGCCCGGAGACCGCCGCGGAGCCTCCGGCCGAGGCCGCCCGAGTTCTTCGACAGCCACCACAGGGTCAGGCAGGCGAGCAGGCCGGCGAACAGCACCATCGCTCAGCGCCGCACGCCGTAGAGGGCGGACGCGCTCCCGCCGATCTGGATGCTCGTCCCGTCCCCGAGATCGAAGTGGCCCGGCCGGCGCGGCGTCGGCGGGCGCACGCTCGCGTCGCAGCCGGGCTGCGGCGGGAGACGCACGCCCTCGGGCAGGTTCTCCGGGCAGAGGCGCGCGCGCGTCGGCGCCTCGCCGGCCCGCGCGGCGGCGGCGAGGAGGATCAGGGTCAGGAGGAGGGCCGCGCGCGTCATCGCCGGTTCTCCGCGACCTCGGCGGTGGTGACGCGGACCTGCCGGATCCCGCCGTCGCGCTCCACCTTGAGGGTCACGCCGGCGCCGAGGCCGGCCTCCTCGATGGCCGCGGTCAGGTCCGCGAGGCGGTGGACCGGGCGATCGTTGGCCTCGACGATCACGTCGCCGAGGTCGCCGGTCTGCGGGTCGACGCCGCGCAGACCGGCCTGCGCGGCCGGGGAGCCGGGCAGCACCCGCACGATGACCACGCCGTCGATGCCGAGCCGCGCGGTGGCCGCCTCCTGGGCGGCGATGATGCCGATGCCGGGATTGCGCACGCGGCCGGCCTTGATCAGCTCCGGCACGATCCGGTTCACCACGTCGACGGGGATCGCGAAGCCGATGCCGGCGCTGGCGCCGGACGGTGACACGATGGCGGTGTTGACGCCGATCAGCCGGCCCGCGGAATCGAGGAGCGGGCCGCCGGAATTGCCCGGGTTGATCGCCGCGTCCGTCTGGATGACGCCGGACACTTCGCGGCCCTCGCTCGTCGGCATGCGGCGGCGCACGGCGCTGATGACGCCGGTGGTCAGCGTGTGGTCGAGGCCGAACGGGTTGCCGATGGCGAAGGCCGACTGCCCGACCTTGAGGTCCGACGAGGTGCCGATCGCCAGCGGCGGCGGCATGGTCCGCACCCGCCCCAATTGCAGGACCGCGAGGTCGTAGGACGGCGCCATCCCGACGAGGGTGGCGGGCACGACCTCGCCGTCGCTCATCCGGACCGAGACCGAGCCGCCGCTCCGCGCGGCGTTCTGCACGACGTGGGTGTTGGTGACGATGTGGCCGGCGCCGTCCCACACGAAGCCGGTGCCGGTCTGCGTCCCGCCCTGCTCACCGCCCTGGTCGTCGAGGTCGAGCAGGTCGCGGTTCTGCGCGGCGCCCTGCGCGAAAACGTGAACGACGGACGGGCTCGCGCGCTCGAACAGCGCGACCGTCGAGGACTCGGCCGGCGCCAGATCGCCGCGGGCCGTGATCGCCCGGGGCGTGTCGGCCGCGTAGAGCAGCGGCTGCAGGTAGGGCTGGGCGACGTAGAGCGCCAGCAGGACCAGGACCGCGGCGAGGACGATGCGCACGGTACGATCCGGCACGGGTGACTCCGAGAGAAGCGCGTAGGCGGGCCCCGACGGGCCGAGCCTTAAGTGCGCGTTCAGGATCGGGGCGTCAACACAGAGAGGCGCCGCCGCCGACAGGCCCCTGACGTGTTCTGGCGCACGTCGGCGACCGGCGCAGACTGGCTAACGGAATGGTCATCATTCAGGAGCCACAATTCTCGCAAGTCCAGGGCAGCTCAGTCGCGCTCAATACGGACATGGAACACCGAACCGCGCCCGAACTCGTGCCTCGGCACCGGATGCTGGTTTCGAGAACCGCCCGAATTGATCGCAAAGCTGCCGCAGAGATGCTTGCATTGACGCTCAGACCATCGATCGCCGCAGCCCCTCGGCAGAGCCCGGCGGCGGCGATCTGAACGGTCCAAAACGGTTCGGAAGGACGAGTACCCATGGAAACCGAAGCTCTGGAACGGCCCGCGGATCTGACGATCTGGCGCACCGCCCCGGCGACCGCCCCGCTGGCGCAGCCCGAGCGCTACCGGACCCTGCGGGAGGCGATCGCCGCCGCGGCCGGCGCCCTGGCCGACCCGGCCAAGCAGCCCTGGATCATCACCGAAGAGGGCGAGATCCTCTCGCCGAACTGGATCCGCACCTACCTGAACTGACGATCGATCACCCGGAGAACGGGGATACCGGGGACGGCGGCGCGCAGCCCCGCCCCGGTGCCCCGCGGGCTCACTCCGCGGCGTCCGACTGACGGAAGCCCTCGATCCCGACCTGGTCGGGGTTGATCGCGTGCAGCGCCCGGCGGGCCGCCTCGAGCGGGTGCTCGGCCTCGATCCGGACCGAGGTCAGATCCGGGCTCTTGTAGACCGTCACGATCGTGTCCATCACCTCGGTCAGCGTCGTGCGCTTGTCCTCGGGGGCGGCGATCAGGAGCTGCAGCCCCCAGGCGCGGTAGAGATCGACCAGCGCCTGGCTGTTGCGCACGTCGAGCTTCGAGAACGCCTCGTCGAGCAGGCACAGGCCGAGCCCCGGATTCTCGTCGCCCGGCCGGTCGCCCGGGTAGTAGGCGCTGGCGAGCGACGCGGCGATCGCCACGTAGAACGGCGCCTGCGCCTCGCCGCCGGAGCCGCGCAGCGCCCGGGCCGACATCGTGGTGCGGTTGCCCGCCCGGTCGCGCATGCCGATCTCGTAGACGAAGTAGTTGCGGTAATCGGCGAGCCGCGCCGCGTCGTCCGCGCCGGCGATCAGCGCGGTGATCTCCTCGAGCGCGGCCGCCATCGGCCCCTCCGCCTCGCCGGCGAGCAGCGCCTGCGCGGCCTCGGGCGAGCGGGCGGTCTCGGTGGCCAGCGCGTGGACGGCGGCGTAGCGGCGGTCCACCGCCGCCTCGAACGCGTAGGTCTGGCCGGTGAAGCTGCGCGCCGAGAGCCGCTCGTTCAGGGCCGCGAGCCGGGCATGGACCCGCTCGAACCGGTCGGCGAGGCGCGTCAGCAGGTCCTCGGTCATGAGGCGGCGCATCTCGGACTCGGCCCGCTCGGCCTGCGCCCGGTAGCGGCGCAGCTCGTGCCCCTCGACCGCCTCGTATTCCCGGCGCACCCAGGCGAAGCCGTCGATCGCCGGGGCGTCCCCCGAGGCCAGCGGGTTCTCGACCCGCCAGGCGGCGCAGGCCTCCGCCAGCTCGCGCTCGGCGATCCGCCCGTGCGAGCGGGCGGCCTCGGCGGAATCCCGGGCGAGGCCGCGCTCGGCGCTCACCCGCGCCCCGGCCGCCTTGGCGTCGAGGCCGGCGAGCGCCCGCCGCGCCTCGGCGACCGCGCCGAGGTCGAAGGGCTCGGCGCGGGCGAGGCGCACCCGCGCCGCGTCGCCCGCGCTCAGCTGGCGCAGGGCCGCGCGGCGGGCCGACAGGGCGGCGCGGACCGCCTCGCGCATAGGCCCCATCCGGGCGCGCAGGGCCGCCTCGTCGGCGAGCAGGCGGTCGAGCTTCGGCTCCAGCTCCTCCGACAATTCCCGCAGATAGCCGACCCGCTCGGTGGTCAGCGCGGCGATCTCGGCGGCGAGCCCGGCCGTGTCGCGCTTCTCGATGCCCTCCCGCTCGGTCTGGAGCGTGCGCCGCCGCCCCTCCAGCCCGTCGAGCTCGGCCCGCAGCGCATCCACCGCGTCGAGGCCCCGGGCGACGCGGGCCCGGATCGCGGCGGCCGTCCGGGCGGCCTCGCGCAGGACCGCGGCCTCGCCGCGCAGGCGCCGCGCCTCCGCGACGGCGATCTCGTGGGCGCGGCGGCTGTCGGCGGTCGGCCCGCGATGGCCGCGGGTCATCAGCAGGTCGACGCTGCGGGTGACCGTGTAGGCCATGCCGGCCGTGGTCCGGCCGCTGGGCGCCACGGCCCGGGACAGGCGCGCCAGTTCGGCATCGTCCCGGGCGAGGTCGTAGCCGCCGAGCCGCACGCCGAGGAACGCCTCGGCGTGGGGGTCGCTGGTCTCGATCACGGTGAGCGGGCCGTCGTCGTAGCGGCGCGACCGCTGCTTGGCGGTGTCGGTGGTCTTGACCAGGATGCAGCGGCTGAAGCGGTCGCGGCCCGATTGCAGCACGCTGAGGGCCTCGCTCAGCCGGTCCGGGGCGACCACCAGGGCCTCGCGGGCGCGCCCGAGCAGCCCTTCGAGCGCCGGCCCCCAGGTCGGGTCGACGATCTCGGCCAATTCGCAGATCGGTAGCGCGTCGATCCCGCGTCGCTCCAGCTCGCCGCGGAACGCCACCGTATCGGAGGACAGCCGCGCCGCCGGGCCGCCGCCGGTGCGCGGGGCCGTGCGCTCGGCCTCGCTCTCCTGCGCGCGGGCCTTGAGCGCCGCGTCCTCGGCGGCCCGCTCCAGGGCCTCGTCGAAGTCGGGCAGGCGCGCCAGCCCGTCGGTCAGCTCGGCCAGCGGGCCGTCGGGGCGCAGGATCTCCTCGGGCGAGGCGTCCCGACGCAGGCCCGCCCGGGCGCAGGCCTCGGCGAGGCGGGCCGCCTGCGGGCAGCTCTGCCGCAGGATCGGGGCGACCGGCTGGAGCTTGGCCATCTGCCCGACGAGGGCGACGAGGTCGCCGATCCGGCCGATCAGCTCCTTGCGGTCGCGCTCCAGCATGGACAGGCCGAGCGTCGAGGCCGCGAGCCGGCCCTCGGCGGCGCCCGCGGCGGCCAGCGCCTTCTTCTCGGCGATCTCGCCGTCGATCTCGCGGACGTAGCCGCGGCTCGCCGCGACGCGCTCGCGGGCGATGCGCAGGGTGTCGGCGCCCTCGCGGAGGCGGCCCCGGACGGCGATGAGGTCGAGACTGCGGCGGCGCAGATCGGCGCTGGCCGCCCGCAGCTCGTGCGTCGCGGCGGCGAGGACCGCCTCGCCCCAGGCCTCGTAGCGGTCGCGCAGGCGCCGCAGGCGCCCGAGCCGGGTCTCCAGCTCGGCGATGGTCTCCCGGAGGCGCCGCCAGTTGGCGATGGAGTGGCGCACGCGCTCGACGTCGAGGGGCTCCGGCTCGAGCACGAAGGCGCGCACGAAGGCGCTGGTGTCGAAGATCGGCTTGAACGCCACCGCGTTGGCGAAGCTGCGCAGGAAGTGGCGCGGCTCCGGCGCCGGCGCGCCCTCGCGCAGGGTCGCCAGCACGTCGGCCGTGAAGCGCTCGCCGGAGGTGCGGTACTCGGTGAAGCTCGACGCGCGGGCGCGCAGCTCCGCGGCGATCTCGCTCCAGGGCGCCGTGTAGGTGCCGCCGGGGGCGGTGCGGGCGTAGTCGGAGACCTCGAACCGGTGCCCGACCGCGATGAAGCGCGACAGCACGGTCTCCTTCGGCTCGGCGGCCCGGGCCGCCAGGGCGAGGCCGACCGAGACCACGCGGCCGGAATCGGGGTTCTCGAAGACCAGCACCAGCACGGTCTCGCAGGATTCCCGCGTCGGGCGGCCGCCCTCCGCCGGGTCGCTGATCCAGCCCAGGCAGTAGTCGCGCACGGTGCGGGCGCTGCGGCCGGAGGCCGAGGCGTTGAGGGCGAGGCGGCTGGCGTTGTTGCCGGCCAGGACCGTGCCGACCGCGTCGAAGATCGTCGACTTCCCGGCGCCGGTCGGCCCGACCAGCGCCGCGGCGCCGCGCAGGCGGATCTGCTCGCGGCGGATCAGGTACCAGTTCGAGATGGCGATGTCGGTGAGGACGTACACGGTGTCGGTGGGTCGGGTCGGTGGCGAGGAATGAGCGGCCCAGTTGGCCGGACTCGGCCGCGTATGCAAGCCGACACACGCGAACCCGTGAAGCCTGATCCTACCTCAGGTTATAACCCTGTTAGCACAAACTGTTCATGTCCTGCGGGTCTC
Source organism: Methylobacterium sp. NPDC080182 (assembly GCF_050281105.1). NCBI lineage: Bacteria > Pseudomonadati > Pseudomonadota > Alphaproteobacteria > Hyphomicrobiales > Methylobacteriaceae > Methylobacterium > Methylobacterium sp. NPDC080182. The sequence goes on along the minus strand of NZ_JBNNWO010000011.1, from coordinate 4,959 downwards.
GCCTGCACGACCGGAACCGACCGATGCGTCTCAGTCTCAAAGCAAAACTCAGCGGCCTCTTCGCCCTCCTGCTCCTGGCGGCGATCGTTCAGGGCGGCGTGACCCTCTACAAGATGCAGGCGGTCGACCAGCGGCTCGCGGAGCTGATCGACAACGCCGTGCCGTCGATCAACGAGGCCCAGGCGATCAACGCCCTCGTGATGCGCTCGCGACTGTGGCAGTTCCGCTACGTGACGGCGGATACCGACGCCGAGCGCGAGACCAGCCTGAAGAACGCCGACGAGATGATGCGGAACCGCCAGGCCAAGGCCGAGGCGTACCGCAGCCTGGTGGCGTCGAAGGAGGAGCAGGGGATCTACGACGACCTGCTCGCCAAGCTGGCGGTGCAGCAGGCCGACTGGACCCGTCTGCGCGCCTTCCCGGCCGACCAGCACGATCAGGCGCTCGCCTATTTCCGCGGGCCGATGAACGCCAACTACCTCGCGGCCTCCAGCGCGACCCGCGCCCTCGCCGACCTGAACATCCGGAACGGCGAGGCGGCCGGACGCGCGGCCCGCGACAGCCAGGCCGACGCGGTCCGGACGACCGTCGTGAGCCTGCTCGTCAGCCTCGTCATCGCGCTCGGCGCCATGCTGTACGCCTTCACGGGCGTGTCGCGGCCGCTTTCCGGGATGACGCTGTCCATGCGGCGGCTCGCCGACGGCGACACCCAGGCCGAGATCCCCTACGCGGCGCGGCGGGACGAGATCGGCGCCATGTCGGCGACCGTCGCGGTGTTCCGGGAGAACTTGCTGCACGCCCGCGCCCTCGAGGCCGAGACCGCGCAGGCCCGTGCCGGCGCCGAGGCGCAGCGCCGGCAGGCGACGCGCGAACTCGCCGACCGGTTCGAATCCGCGATCGGCGGCATCGTCGGCTCGGTGACGTCGGCGGCGACGCAGCTCCAGTCCACGGCCCAGAGCCTCACCGCGACGGCGACGCAGACGGCCGGCCAGTCCACCAGCGCGGCGGCGGCGGCCGAGGAGGCCTCCTCCAACGTCACCACGGTCGCGGCGGCGGCCGAGGAGCTCGGCTCCTCGGTCAACGAGATCGGCCGCCAGGTCGGCTCCTCGGCGGACCTGGCGCAGGCCGCCGTCCGCGAGGCCGCCGCCACGGCCGACCTCGTCCAGGCCCTGAGCACCGGCGCGCGCCGGGTCGGCGAGGTGGTCGACCTGATCTCGGCGATCGCCAGCCAGACCAACCTGCTCGCGCTGAACGCCACGATCGAGGCGGCCCGGGCCGGCGTCGCCGGCCGCGGCTTCGCGGTCGTCGCCACCGAGGTGAAGGCGCTGGCCGACCAGACCGCCAAGGCGACGGCCGAGATCTCGGCGCAGATCGCGCAGATCCAGGGCTCGACCGGCCAGGCCGTCCAGGCCATCGACGGCATCGCCGGCCGCATCCGCGAGATCAGCAGCATGGCCAACTCCATCGCGGCGGCGGTGGAGGAGCAGGGCGCGGCCACGCAGGAGATCGTCCGCAACGTCGCCGAGGCCGCGACCGGGACCGAGTCGGTGACCGTCAATGTCAGCGGCGTCGCCGGCGCCGCCGAGGAGACCGGCGCGGCCGCCGCGCAGGTCCTGGCCTCGGCCTCCGAGATGGCCCGCCAGGCGGCCCATCTCGGCAGCGAGGTCGAGCACTTCCTGGCGACGGTCCGGGCGGCCTGAGCGCGGTCACGTGGGTTCGGCCGCACGTCGCGGTTGACGTATCTCACTCCGTCATCGCGAGCGCAGCGAAGTGACCCAGGGCAGCGCGACGCCGGCAATCGTGGCGCTGGCTGGATTGCTTCGCTCCGCTCGCAAAGACGGCGCCGAACTGGTCGACCGGACGGCGGAATCAGGCCTCGCCGGCCTCGGACCAAGCCCGCAGGCGCTCCATCCAGGCGTCGGAGGCCAGCACCGTCAGCCCCGGCAGGAGCGACAGCGGCGTGACCCGCTCGACCCGGTCGCGCTCGCCGAGGCGCAGGCCGCCGCGCTTGGCGTAGAGGCGCAGGATGTCGGCGAGCCGGCCCTCCTCGGGGGGCTCGTTGCGCGCCACGGCGCGGATCTTCTCGACGATCTCGTCGGTGGTGCAGTCGACGATCCCGTCCGTTCCGGCCCGGTGGTCGCGCAGGCCCTCCTCGTAGAGGAGCCGGAGCGCCAGCAGCACCAGGGTCTCGTCCTTGCGCAGGCGCTCCGAGACGATGTCGTGGCGCGGGGCGTCGGCGGCCGGGCTCAGCGAGACCATCTGGTCGCGGTGCGAGACGGTCAGCGCGTAGCCGAGGCAGGCGAAGTAGTCGGTGAAGAACGGCGCGTAGTGCCGGGCGAGCTCGTAGGAGCGGCCGATGCCCTGCGTCTCGGCGTAGATCACCTGCCCCTTCAACAGCACCTGAAGGGCGCGGCACAGCTCCTCGGCGTCCGGCGCCCGGGCGCCGGGGGGCGGCGGCTCGTCGCCGTCGATGATCGCGCGGAAGCCCTCAAGCACGGGGACGGCGCTCCAGCAGGAAATCCGGGCAGTCCAGCCAGCCGTTGACCACCCGCTCGGGCAGCCGGGTCAGGGCGTAGCGCGCGCCGAGCTTGGCGTCGAACAGCACGTCGATCTCGCGCAGGCGCTGGAACACGATGAAGTCGTCGACGCCCGCGATGACGATCTGCGACCCGCGCAGCCGCACCGCCTTGCCGAGCCGGGCCTCCACGAAGGCGCTCATGCTCTCGGGCGTCACGGTGGTGCGGCGGCGGAACTCCGCCTTGGCGGCCGCGAAGGCATCGACCACGGGGTCGTCCTCGATGTCGGGCAGCGGCTCCATGTCGATGGCCGACTTGCGGGCGCGCGGCGCCTGGAGATGCGCGTGCCCGATCGGCGGCCGCAGCAGCGAGACGTCGCCCGGCACCTCGGGGGCGATCTCCGCTTCCCCGACGGCGCGCAGCATCGCGGCCACGCGCTCGACGCCGCTCGGGTCCGGGCGGTCCATCACGTGCAGCGCGGAGGCGATCCGGCGCTCCAGGCGCGCCACCACGGCGTCGACGGCGTCGAGGTGGTTGTCGAGGCCCTCGAACACCGCGAGGATCTGGGCGAGATCCGCCCGGACGGCCCGCTGCGCCGTGTCGAGATCGGCGCTCCGCCCCTCGCGGATCAGGCCTTCGGCCAGGGCCCGGACCGTGAGGGCGTCGCGCAGCGCCCGGCCGGCCTCGCGCACCACGCTGGCCCGGAAGCGGAACGGGTTGAAGCGGGTGTGCAGCGTCCGGTAGTCGCTGATCAGGTGGCGCTCGACGAAATCCTCGAAGAACAGCCGGAAGGTCTTGGCGCGGTCGGGCTCGCGCAGGATGCGCTCCTCGACCTTGCGCATGCCGGCCGCGAGGCCGCGCACGTGGGACAGGAAGGCGGCCGCGCCCCGCGCGGCGTTGGACAGCGCCTCGGAGCGGTTCGCCGGGTCCGACAGGGCGCTCTCGAGGCCGCCCAGCACCTCCAGGACGGCGCCCCCGTAGGAGCGGGTCTCGCCCCGTTCCAGCCGCGACAGCTCCTCCAGGAGGAGGCGGGCCTCGGGGTCGAACTCCGCGACCGGGACGTAGCGCTCGCGGCGCTCGATCAGCCAGCCGGTGTCGAGGAGGCGCCGGTAGAGCGCCGTGCGGCGCTCGGCCGGGTCGGCCGAGATCGGCTCGTCGCCGCTGACCTCGGGGTCGCTCCAGCCGGCGGCGAAGTCGCCGATCTCGGCCAGGAGCTCGGCCTTGCGCACCGGCTCGGCCCCGAGGACGCGCCGGTGCAGGTGCAGGAGCAGGGCCGCGTTGAAGCCGCGGCTCGGCGAGGCCAGCGGCTTGAACAGCTCGTCGGACAGCTGCGCGAACAGCATCGTGTCGAAATTCCCGCGGTCGCGCAGCCGTGCCGCTTACTTCGCGCCGAGGAGCTCGACGTCGAAGATCAGCGTGGCGTTCGGCGGGATCACGCCGCCGGCGCCGCGGGCGCCGTAGCCGAGCTGCGGCGGGATGATCAGGGTGCGCTTGCCGCCGGTCTTCATGGTGGCGACGCCCTCGTCCCAGCCCTTGATCACCTGGCCGGCGCCGAGGGGGAAGCTGAAGGGCTGGTTGCGGTCGCGGGACGAGTCGAACTTCTTGCCCTTCTTGCCGCCCTCGTCGAGCCAGCCGGTGTACTGGACGGTGACCGTCTGGCCGGCCTTCGGCTCGGGCCCGGTGCCGACGACCTCGTCCTGATACTTGAGGCCCGACGGGGTGGTCACGGTCTCGGCATTGGCGGCTGTGGTCATGGCGATCAACGCGGCTCCGAAGAGGGGGGACAGGCGAGGCATGGTTTCTCCCTGGAGCCGGCGCCGTGCGCGCCGGCCGTCGGGAGGCCTTCTATCGCCTCGAACCCGTCCAGGCCAGGGAGGCCGCCGACCGCGGCTCCGGCCGCTCAGGCGGCCCGGACGCCGTCGAGGAAGCGGCCGACCTCTTCGGTCAGGTGCGCGGCCTGGGCCGACAGGGCGGCGGCCGCGCCCAGGACCTCGCCCGCCGCCGCCTCGGTCGCGCCGGAGGCCGCGGCGACGCCGGCGACGTGGCCGGTGACCGCGGCCGCGCCCTGCGCCGCCTGTCCGACGTTGCGGACGATCTCGCGGGTCGCCGCGCCCTGCTGCTCCACCGCCGCCGCGATCGTGGTCGCCACGCCGTCGATGTCCCGGATGCGGGCCGTGATCGTCCCGATCGCCGCGACGGCCTGCCCGGTCGAGGCCTGCACCCGCCCGATCTGACCCGCGATCTCCTCCGTGGCCCGGGCGGTCTGTTCGGCCAGCGCCTTCACCTCGGTGGCCACCACCGCGAAGCCGCGGCCGGCCGCGCCCGCGCGCGCCGCCTCGATCGTGGCGTTGAGCGCCAGCAGGTTGGTCTGGCCCGCGATGGTCGAGATCAGCCCGACCACGTCGCCGATCCGCGCCACGGCCTCGCTCAGGTCCCGGACCAG